>JAZRJR010000028.1:0-24249 GCA_045645885.1 Acutalibacteraceae bacterium
GAACCTTGTTACTCGCAAGGCTCGTAATAATTAGATAAATAAAGGGTTTTCAGCCTTTTAGCAAATCACCTGTTCAGAAATGAGCAGGTGATTTTTTGCGTTTTTTAAGTGTAAAGCTTTACAAAACTTTACAAGATTTTGAAGCTTTCGCACACCCATTCAATCTTACCTGCAATTTTTACTAAGGGAGTGAAACAGGGAACGGTTCACACCGTTCCCTGTTTCTTTATCTATTTACTTGTGTCATTCTGAACGTAGTGAAGAATCTTAAGCTTCCTCGCCTTGCTCGGAATGACAGCTTTTTATACTCTTCCGATTTTTGAAATAATCTTCTTATAAATCACGCTGAAGAAAATGAGTGTTACCGCAAGTGACATAACCTCTGCTATGGGGAAGGATAACCACACCTTGTTGATGTCCCCTGTTTTTGAAAGCAGATATGCAACGGGAAGAAGCACCACAATCTGTCTTGCGAAAGAGGTTATCATTGAGAAGTAGCTCTTTCCGAGAGCCTGGAAAATTGAACCGAGAGTGATACATACACCGGCAAAAATGAAGCTCAGTGAAATGTATCTGAGGGCAGGTACACCTATTGCAAGCATATCCTCACTTGCCTTAAAGAGCATAAGCATCTGCTCCGGTATAAGCCACATGAGAAGCATACCGAAAGCCATTATGCAAAATGAAATGATTGCGCTGAATCTGATGGTTTCCATAATTCTCTTTCTGTTCTGTGCACCGTAGTTGAAGGCAACGATGGGAATAACACCGTTGTTGAGACCGAAAATAGGCATAAAGATGAAGGACTGAAGCTTGAAGTATACACCGAAAACTGCAGCTGCAGTGGGAGTGAAGCCCAGAAGAATCTTGTTGAAAAGGAAGTTCATTACCGAACCGATGCCAACCATAATGATTGACGGAACACCGATTTTATAGATTGCACCGATACATCTCAGGTCAGGAACCATATTCTTAAGGTGAAGTCTGATTTCCTTATTCTTCCAAAGATTGAGTATAATACCTATACCGAAGGCCACAAACTGACCGATAACCGTTGCAACGGCTGCACCCTTAGCCTCCATTCTGGGGAAGGGTCCGAGGCCGAGAATAAGAATGGGGTCAAGGATAATATTGGTGATTGCACCTGAAAGCTGCATAAACATTGAAAGGGTTGTTTTACCTGTTGCCTGAGCAAGTCTTTCCATCATAACCTGACCGAAAATACCGAGAGATGCAATGCAGCATATTGAAAGATAATCTACACCGTAGGCGAAAATCGGTGACTCCTCACCTACCTGAGTTCTGAAGAATGCTTCTGTCCCGAAAAAGCCGAAAAGCATAAAAGCAGCAGCGCTGAGAACTGCAAGAAGAACACCCTGAGAAGCAACCTTGTTTGCCCTTTCAAATTCCTTTGCACCGAGATATCTCGAAAGAAGTGCGTTGACACCTACGCCCGTACCCGTTGCAACACCGATCATCATATTCTGTGCCGCAAAGGAAAGCGAAACCGCTGTGAGTGCATCCTCGCAAACCTGAGCTACGAAAATACTGTCAACGATATTGTAAAGAGCCTGAACCACCATTGAAATCATCATGGGAAGGCTCATTGTAATTACCAGTTTTTTTACGGGCATAACGCCCATTTTGTTTTCCTTTTGCATAAACATCCTCCGTTCTTATAATACTTCTACATTATATCATTTTATAATTTATAAATCTACATTTTCTGCAAATTTCTTTGTTGATTTTGTCAGGTTTATAATTTTTAATTTTGTGCAAAACTCATAAGAGTTTTAGCAACTTGTTGAAAGAGGTAAACCTATTTTTGTTGAAAGGGTAAATTTCAATTTTTGCTTTTTCTTTCTGTTCAAATTTCTGCAATAATATGGTATAATGTTTGAGTTAAAAAACAAGTTTCAAGGAGGAAACTTTCATGAGAAATTTTAAAAAGATTATTTCTGTGATTCTTACACTTACTCTGCTTCTCGGAACAGTAAGCCTTGCTGCAAGTGCAGGATTATGGAAAAGCAAAGAAATTTCAGCTATTACTTTCAACACACTTTCTGACACCCACTTTTTCCCCGACTCACTTACAGGCAACAACTGTGAGGCTTATCAGGATTACTGTGAGGGCAGCTCAAAGCTTTATGCTCAGAGTGAAGCCATCATCAGAACTGCCATTGAAACAATGGTGAAAAGAAATTCTGAGCTTAAGTATGTTCTTGTTCCCGGTGACCTTACCAAGGACAGCGAATATGAGGCTCATACAGGTCTTGCTGAGATTTTTCTTGAATATGAAGAAAAATACGGTTTGGAGTTTATTGTAATCAACGGTAACCACGACATCAACACATCTGATGCGTCAACCTTTGAAAACGGCAAAAAGGAACAGACAAGAGCTATCACCCCTGACGAATTCAAAGAGGTTTATGCGAAGCTCGGTTATGACCTTGCTTTTGAAACATATGAAGACTACTACAAAAAAACCTATCCCGGTGAAAGCACCGATGTGAGCAACAAGCTTTCATATGTAATTGACCTTGACGACTACACCCGTCTTATTGTAGTTGACAGCTGCATTTATTCTTTCGGTGCACCTGAACCTCAGACTACAGGCGGCGAAATTTCAGAAGAAGCAATGAAATGGATTGAAGGTCTTGCAAAAGATGCAAAAGCTCAGGGCAAGGCTACCATGATGATGCTTCATCACGGTCTTGCTGCACATATGGAAACTGAACCCTCAATCACCTTTGCTTTCCCTCTTTATGACTATCTTGAGGTTGCTGAACAATTTGCTGCCTGGGATATTCACTACGCATTCAGCGGACACCTTCACACAGACGATACAGCATGTGTAATCAATGATGACGGTGAGGCTCTTTATGACTTTGAAACCGCTTCAATCACAGGCTATCCCTGCACATACCGTGAGATGACTCTTTCAGTTTTCAAAGACGGTGAAAGCGAAATGAAAGCCGAAAGCATCGACTTTGATGCAGAATGTGAATTCTCCTTTGACGGAAAGACTTATAAAAAGGGTACAGCTTCTGTAGCCTTATTTGACCTCGGCTTCGGCGGAAATCTCTCAGAAGACGGCAAGGCTGATGCAGTTCTTTTCCTTACAGATATGGCATATGGCTTCCTTGAAAAGTATGTGACCGATATGAAAGAAATGGGCAGCGTTGACGCTTTCCTCAAGAGCATGGATATTGACCTCGGTGCTCTTATCGGCGGCTTCCTTCAGCCTTATATCGGTGACGGAATCAAGCTCGGCGGCTACAATATTTTCTCAGTAGACAATATTATGTGGTTCCTCAACGACCTTCTTGATCAGATTTATGATCTTTATATCAAGGATCCTCAGAAGCTTTATGATCTTCTTCTTTCAATCGTTTCAAAGATTGGCGGAATCATAGTTTCAGATTATCCTTCAACAGCCTTCATTGATTCACTTGGCTTAGGTGACGAGAAAATGAACGGCACCTTCGGCGACCTCATTCTCGTAATTATGGCTTACTGGTACAGCGGTAATGAAGACGCATCAAAGGACAGATTTGTTCAGGATGCAATTGAAAAATTCAGAAACGGCTCACTTCTTGAAAAGCTGTTCAACACTCTCGTTGATATCATCCTTAACGATCTTCTTGATGAAGCTCTTCTTTCAAAGCTTGAGATCCGTCTCGGCAAGCTTATGAATGACGATGTAATCGGCAAGAGCCTCGGTGACGGTGTTGACTATCTCATTAATGTTGTTCTTCGTGGCGACCCCACATATATGAATCTTGTTGACACAATCTTTGCTCTTGAAATTCTTCCCTGGACAAGCATTTACGATGCTCTTGACGAGCTTCTTATCAGCAAATATCTCACAGCAAGTCAGTTTGAAGGCACAGGCACTTTTGTGGCTTATGTAATAAACGACTTCACAAGTGATGCTAACCCCATGGTGAAGGGTGACCACGGTGTTACATATTCATCAGAAAAGGTTAAGGTTGAGGCAACAAGAGCCAACTACCGTCTTCCCACAATGGTAAGCGTTACTATGGGTGAGGACAGCAAGACAAGTGCTTATATTAACTGGTTCTCAAAATATTCAGTCGGCGGTGACATCGAAATCTATAAGGCTGATTCTGAACCTTCTTTCAAGGGTATTCCCACAGAAACAGCTGACTTCGGAATTGACCTTAAGAGTGAACAGATTGAACGCTCATTCCCCGGTATTGATATCGGTATCATCGGCTTCATCACATATATTTTCAAAATGAACCGCCACACAGTTTCTCTCACAGACCTTGAACCCGGTGCAACCTACTACTACCGTGTGGGTGATGCCGAAAGAGGCTGGTGGAGTGAAACAGGCAAGATTTCAACTGCAGACGGAAGCAAGAACACAACCTTCTTCCATATGACTGACCCCCAGTCACAGTCAGAAGCACAGTATGAAAGAGCCTGGGCAAACATCACAGAAACTGCCTTCGAGCTTTATCCCGATGCTGACTTTATCATCAACACAGGTGACCACGTTGACAACGCAGACAATACAAAGCAGTGGCAGTGGATGTTTGACACAGCAAGTACAGAGCTTATGAGCACCTTTATGATGCCCACAGCAGGCAACCACGAAACCCACGGTGAATATGCTCTCTATAACAACTTCGCACTCCCCTATGCACCTCAGGATCAGGATTTCTCAACAGGTACATACTATTCCTTCGATTACAACAATGTTCACGTTGCAGTGCTCAACACTAACGACCTTGACGAAAATGAAGCACTCACTGCAAAGCAGTTAGAATGGCTTCAGAAGGATATGGAAAGCAGCAAGGCACAGTGGAAGTTTGTTGCACTTCACAAGGCTCCCTACTCACACGGCTCACACTACAAGGATGACGATGTGTGCAATATCCGTGAACAGCTTCAGAATCTTATGCCTGCTCTCGGAATCGATATGGTATTCCAGGGACACGACCACGTTTATATGAGAACAGGTTCACTTGTAAATAACGCAAACACAGCTTACGACAGAACCTACCTCAATCACAACGGTGAGGTTTACAGAACACAGATTCAGCCCACAGGCACAACCTATGTGATTTCAGGCACATCAGGCGTTAAGACTTATCTTACAAACGACCTTGGTGCAACTGACAAGTACTTCCCCAGAGGTGAGAAGATGCTTGCCGTTGATGCTCCCATGTTCTCATCAATTGAAATTGAAGACGGTGTTCTCTACTTCACATCCTATGCAGTATTCAATGACCGCATTGAGGTTGAAGACCGCTTTGCAATTCAGAAGGATATTACTCAGGGTGATGTTGCAGAAGGCTACACAGAGCCTCCCGTAGAAGAGGAAAAGGAAAACAAGGTTCTTGACACAGTAAAGAAGATTGTTGAGGTTCTCGCAAAGGTTGTAACCGTAATGCTCAACATCTATAAGCTTTACTTTATGAATCCTGCTAAATAAAATAATCACACCCCGAAGTTTACATACGGCTTCGGGGTGAAGTTTTTGGGTTTTACTTGATTTTTTGAAGTTTGGTGGTAGACTTAAACAAAAGAACACAGACTATCAAGGAGTTTTGTATTCTGCACAGAGCTTGCATGGAAAAGTACTAGAGAGTATCTCCTTTCAGAGGGTTATGTTGACATAAACAGTCCCAAGACAGTTATGAAGCAGGCATATGCAGATAATATCATAGAAGATGACGAGGCCTGGCTTGAGCTTCTTTATTCAAGAAACCTTACCTCCCATCTTTATGACGACAGTACTGCAAGTGATATTTTCAACAGTATAAAGAATAAATATCTCGGCTTATTCAAAGCACTTATTGCAAAGCTTAAAGGATAAATAGTTAAGGACTACTTATTACGCCTACACTACATAGGGCAGTATGAGTAGTCCTTTTTATTATTTTAGTTTCTTATCCTTGAGACCGTATTTTTCAATCGCAAAGTCTGATTCAATAAAGCTTATAAAATGTTTGTTTAATCTTTTTATAATAATCTGCTTACCGTTTTCAAGTATTCTCCCGTAATTTTTTTCAGGTTTTACAAGAGCATACAAATCCCCTGAACCTCGCGAAAATCCCCATAGAAGCAATAAGACTATAGGAAATATTATAAGCAATATCCAATCAAAATCAAAAAACAAACCATATGTACATCCAATTACTAAAACCGTCAAGAAAGAAAAAAGCGGCATAACCAAAAGAGAGATGAATAAAAATAAAAGCTTCTTCACCAAGTTATTCTCTATCATCGGAATACTTTCTACTTTTTCTTTCGGCATAAACATACCGCAAACAATGGCTCCGTGCATTGCAAAATCAAATTTTGTTATACTGATTTCTCTGACGGATGGATCAAAAGATATTTTTGTTGCATAATTTAAATGAAATCCCGGATGGAAATATATTACATTACCTTTTATACTGTCTTTATCATCATACCTGAACACTTTAAAACAGCTAAGTATATTCTGTTGGGGTTGTTTTACCGTAATCTCATCTTGATTTGTCTGTATTTTTATAAAGCTTCCTGAGGCGCACTCAAATTCTTCACCGTCACAAACAATAATTATATCCTCAGATGTATTATTTTTAATTTTCATTAATCTGTCCCTCTTTAGGCTTATCTGTAATACCTGTCCGTTCTCTTGAGGTAATCAATTAGCATCATAGGCCAGTCGGTCTGAATGATGTCAAAGCCCCTGTCAGCGAGCCAGCCCCAGCCTTCATCCTCACTTACGGTAAGGGCGGTGTCGTCACTGTGACCGCCTGAAAGCTGCTGCTTATAATTATAGATTATGGAGTTCGCCCACACAAGAATTCCGTCACGGTGCATTCTTTCTATAAACTCTTCACCTGCAACCTCGGCTGTGTCTTTCTTGAAAAGAACCTCTACGCCAACATAGTTTAAACCGCTTTTAAGAAGGCTTTCGTGCAAAGGATGAGTATCTCTGACTATAGGCATAAAAGGCAGCTGAGGGGCAATTTCCGTAAGAATATCCACCACTTTTTTATTGTAGCTGCTTTTGACTAAAATCTGATCCTCCATACCGTGTCTTTTCACGGCTTCATAGATTTTCTTAGGGTTAGACCAGAACTTGTCTATATTGATAAAGCACCTGTCCTTGAAGTTTTCAAGAAAATCGTCAAAGGTGGTAATACCGAACTGAGTGGGTGCATTGTCATAGTTCACATAGTGAAGCTTTTTTATAAGGCTCATGGGCAGAGCATTGAGCAGTATCGGTTTATCCAGATGGGCAGACTCCATCATGGGATGAAACAGAAAGAGCTTTCCGTCTATACTGCAGTTAAGGTCAACCTCAAGCATATCTGCACCCTGCTTCAGGGCAATTTCATAAGCAGCCATTGTGTTACAGGGAATGTTTCCTCCAGCCGCACCTCTGTGGGCAGTGATGATTATGTTTTCTTTTGCTTTTTCCTTAAGTGAAAAATCCACAGTTCTCTCCCCTTTCTGTATAATATTAAGGATAGCACATTTACATCTCTTTTGCAAGAGTGATTAAATCACATCGGCTCAGCTTAGCCGAATTCAGCCATAAAAAAAGAGCCCAAAGGCTCTTTTTTTATTCTGTAACTGTAACCATACAGGTTGCCATAAAGGCTCCGTCTTCGGTTTTGACGGTGATGATTGTTGTGCCTGCACCGACGGGAGTCACAACGCCGTTTTTGATTGTTGCAACCTTTTCATCACTTGAACTCCAGATGATGTTTTTGTTGGTTGCATCTTCGGGAGCAACAACTGCTGTGAGAGCGGCAGTTTCACCCATTCTGAGGCTGACTTCTTTTTTGTCAATTGTAACGCCCTCTACCTTACTTGCAACCGTTACAGCAATTTTAGCTTTGATAACGTTTTCTGAATCACTTACTGTGATTTCAGCAGTACCTGTGCCCACAGCCGTAAGCACACCGTCCTTTACTGTCACAACCTTATCGTCTGAACTTGACCACCTGAGAGTCTTGTTGTTTGCGTTTTCAGGGAAGACCTCACATTTTACTGTTACGGTTTCACCCTTATAAAGATAGTATGCATCCTTTTCGGGCTTAATGAGTGTTACAGGCTGGATAACCGTCACTGTGCAGTAGGTCATATATCCGCCGTCAACAGTTTCAACGGTAATTTTTGCTTCACCCTTGCCCTTTGCAGTTACAACACCGTCTTTTACTGTTGCAACCTTTTCGTTGGTACTCTTCCAGAGAAGCTTCTGCTCACTTGCATCTGAGGGTGTGATTGTAGCCTTGAGAGTTACCGTACCGCCCACATTGAGAGTGACGTTTGTCTTGTCAACGGTAACGCCTGCAACTGCCTTTGTTACAACAACCTTAACTGTCTTACTGATACCCTTTGTATAAGCTGAGGTGATTGTGATTGTGGCTTCACCCTTTTTAAGAGCCTTAACTGTGCCGTCCTTGACACTTGCAATGCTTTCGTCACTGCTTACCATAATAAGCTCACGGCTCTCTGCATTTTCGGGAAGAGCCTCTGCTTCAATTGTTATTACTCCGCCTTCGTGTACTGTATAGGTTTCGCTCTTAAGCTTGATTTCGGTTACATTCTGCTTTACTGTTACGTTGCACATATCAAGAAGACCGCCGTCTTCTGTTTTGACTGTTACAATTGCAGTACCCTTTGAAAGACCTGTCACCTTTCCGCCCTTTACAGAAACCACCTTTTCGTCTGAAGAGGTCCAGATAACACTTCTGTTGTCTGCAATTTCAGGAAGCACCGTTGCAGTAAGCACTTCGCTTTCACCGTTGTGAAGAGTAAGCTCGTTTTTATTAAGCTTGACTGAGGTTACTGGCTCGTTGACCTTAACCTTACATTCAGCAGTAAAGGAGCCGTCTTCGGTTGTAACGGTGATTACAGCTTCACCTCTTTCGATACCTGAAACTGTACCGTTATTGACTACGGCAACCTTTTCGTCGCTGCTCTTCCAGGTTACATTCTTGTTATGGCTGTCTTCAGGAAGCACCTTTTCCACGAGAGTGAAGGTTGCACCCTTGTTGATTGTGATTGAGGTTTCATTAAGCTCAACCTTTTCAGCCTTTCTGAGAACTGTAACCACACAGGTTGCCTTGAAGGAGCCGTCAGTTGTCTTTACTGTGATTGTTGATTTACCTGGAGCAACTGCAGTTATCTTACCGCTCTGGTCAACTGTTGCAACTGTCTTGTCGCTTGTATACCACTTCACAGCCTTGTTGTAAGCATCCTCAGGCATAACCGTAGCTTTAAGGGTGAGCTTTGCACCCACGAAGAGTGTATCCTCTGTCTTGCTGAGTGTTACACCTGTTACGGGCTCATTTACTGTTACCTTACACTTAGCGGACTTATTGCCTTCCTTACTCTTGACAGTAATTGTTGCAGTACCGCCCTTAACTGCGGTGATTACACCCTTATCTGAAACTGTTACAACGTTCTTATCAGATGAAGTGTAGGTTACGCCCTTTTCACTTGCATTTGAAGGACCGATTGTGGGAACGAGAGTGAATGTTTTGCCCTTCACGAGAGTTACTGAGGTCTTGTTAAGCTTAAGTGATGTTACGTGCTGCTTTACGGTTACTGTACAGGTTGCTGTAAGACCGTTTGAAGAAGTTACGGTAATTGTTGTCTTGCCAACCTTCTTCGGTGTGAGAACACCTGATTTGAGTGTTACCACCTTTTCGTTTGCAATCTTATATGTGAGCTTTCTGTCGTTAGCGTTTGTGGGTCTTGCCGAAGCTGAGAACTTTGCAGTTTCACCCATATAAACGGTAATTGCCGTTGCTGAAAGCTTAACTGAGGTTACGGGCTGCTTAACAGTCACCTTGCAGGTAGCCTTTTTGCCGTGTGCAGTTGTTACGGTGATTGTAGCTTCGCCCTTACCCACAGCCTTGATTACACCATTTTCTGAAACTGTTACAACATCAGTGTTGCTTGATTTCCAGGTAAGTGTCTTATTTGTTGTATCTGAGGGAGTGATTGTTGCTTTGAGTGTATATGACTTGCTGGTATTGAGAGTAACTGCAGTCTTATTAAGATTTACTGCTGTTGAAGCTCTTTCAACCGTTACTATGCAGGTCTTCTTGAAACCGCCGTCATAGGTCTTTGCAGTGATTGTCACCTTACCTGCCTTGACAGGAGTTACAACACCGCTTTGTGAAATTTTTGCAATTTTGCTGTCGCTTGTGTACCACTTTACCTTCTGATTGGTTGCAGTTGAGGGTGAAACAGTTGCCTTCAGAGCAAGTGTCTTTCCGAGATAAAGAAGTGCACTTGACTTGCTGAGCTTAAGGCCTGTTGCCTTTGTGATTACTGTTACCTTATAGGTTGCAGTCTTTGAACCGTCAACTGTTTTACAAGTGATGGTTGCCGTACCGTTGCCAACTGCAGTAACCTTGCCGCTTGAAGAAACTGTTGCAACCTTCTTGTTGCTTGTTGACCACTTAACGCTCTGGTTACTTGCATTTGAGGGACTTACGGTAGCCTTGAGGGTATATGTCTTACCCACCTCAAGAGTGCCTGAGGTCTTGCTGAGTTTAACAGACTTAACCGGCTGAATAACAAGCACTCGGCAGGTATCTGTCTTACTGTTGTCCTTTGTCTTTACTGTAATGGTTGCATAACCGGGGCCCTTTGCAGTGATTACACCCTTTGATGAAACTGTTGCAACGTCGTTGTCGCTTGAAGAATAAGTAACGGTTTTGATTGAAGCATCTGAAGGCTTCACGGTGGGAGTGAGTGTAGTTGTTTTGCCCACATTGATTGTAACTGAGCTCTTGTCAAGTGAAACACTTGTTACCGGCTTTATAACTGTAATTACACAGCTTGCCTTGAATTCACCATTGGCAGTTGCTGCAGTAATTGTTGTCTTACCTGTCTTGAGACCCTTTACAACACCCTTTGAGGTTACTGTTGCAACCTTGGCGTTGCTTGAAGTCCATGAAACATATTTGCTTGTTGCGTTATCAGGCTTGATTGTTGCTTTGAGTGTATATGTGGAGCCGATGTCAACATTAGCCTTTGTCTTGCTGAGGCTTATACCTGTTGCAGGCTGAGTTACTGTCACACGGCAGGTTGTTGATGCGTTACCATCCTTTGAGGTTACGGTGATAACTGCAGTACCTACAGAAACGGCAGTTACAACACCCTTTGATGAAACGGTTGCAACGTTTTTATCTGATGATTTCCATGTTACATTTTTATTTGAAGCAGTTGTGGGGCTGACTGTTGCAGTGAGAGTTTTCTTCTTTCCTGCGTCAAGTGAAATACTTGTTGATTCAAGTGAAACCGCAGTTACAAGCTGAACAACCTCAACCACGCAGGTATCTCTGAAGCCGCCGTCTTCTGTTTCAACGGTAATTGTTGCAGTGCCCTTTGCCTTACCGGTAACAACACCTGAGCCGTTTACCGAAGCAACACTTTCGTTGCTTGAAGACCAGATAAGATCAGTGTTTGCCGCATCAGAGGGCTTTACAACTGCAGTAACGGTTCTTGTTTCACCTCTCGGAACAGTTACACTTGAGGTGCTGATGGCAATACCTGTAACGGCAACATAAACCGTTACACGGCAGGTTGCCGAATAGCCACCGTCAACTGAGGTTGCCGTAATTTCGGTAACACCGCTTTTAAGTCCCTTTACAAGGCCGTTCTGGTCAACGGTTGCAACGGTGCTGTCTGAAGAGAACCAGATAAGCTCTCTGTTGGTTGAGTTTACGGGAATTACAGAAGCAACCAGTGTCTGTGTTTTTCCCTTTGCAACCTTTACATCTGTTGCTGAGAACTGAACACCGAGAACAGGCTGAACAACGGAAACCTTACATTTTGCAGTATAGTTGCCGTCATTGGTTCTTGCAGTGATAACTGCCTGACCTGCACCCACAGCCTTGATAAGACCGTGTTCGTCAACCGAGGCAACATTGAGGTTTGATGAGAACCAGTTTATCTGAGTGTCACTTGCGTTTGAGGGCAGAATTGTTGCAATTACAAGATGCTCTGCACCCTTACCCAGTGAAATTTCTGTTGTGTCAAGAGTGATTCCGCTTACGGAAACCTTGTTGCCTACAGTAACGATGCATGAAGCAATATGGTTGCCGTTTTCAGACTGAATTCTGATTTCAGCAGTGCCTGCTTTTCTTGCAATTACATTACCGTCTGTGTCAACAAGAAGAATTGAAGAGTCACTTGTGTACCACTTGATTTTCTGATTGCTTGCAGTTTCGGGATAAACCTTAGCCCTGAACTGATAGCGCTGACCCACATACATTCTTCCGAGAGAGTCGGTGAACTCAATTCCTGCAACGCTCTGGTTTACGCTAACCTTACATTTTGCAGAATATTCACCGTCAACGGTTGTGGCTGTGATGATACATGAACCGCCGTCCTTTGCTCTTACAATACCGGCTCCGTCAACTGTTGCAACGTTGATATCCGATGAAGTCCAGATAACCTGCTTGTTGGTTGCTGATTCGGGTGTTACCGTTGCAATAAGCTCAAAGGTTTCACCTGAGTTAAGACCGAGAACGGTTTTATTGAGGCTGATTCCGTTTACACCGATAACAACCGTTACGGTACAGGTAGCGGTGAAGCCTCCGCTGTTTGTCTTACAGGTGATTACTGCCTCACCTGTTCTGATACCTGTGAGTCTGCCGTTTTTGTCAACGGTTACAATGCTTTCGTCTGATGAATACCATGTAAGACCGCTGTCTGAAGCATATTCAGGAATAATTGTTGCCTGAAGAAGTGTGCTTCCGCCCACAGAAACCTTTGTGGATGTGGGAAGTCTTACACCTGTTACGGGCTGAGTTACTGTCACTTCACAGCTTGCTGAAACTCCGCTTCCGTCTGCAGCAGTTGCAGTGATTGTTGTCTTACCTGGGAAGAGAGCCTTTACCACACCTGAAGGCGAAACGGTAGCAACCTTTTCATCTGATGAAGACCACACAACGTCGGTATACTTTTCACCCTCCGTTGTTGTTACGGTTGCCTTAAGCACAAATTCCTTACCGCTGTCAAGTGAAAGCGAGGTGTTGTTCAGTGTAATTTTTTCTGCAAGGTCTGTTACGATAATCTTGCAGGTAATTGAAAGATTGCTGCCGTCCTTTGTCTTTGCAGTTACAAAGCAGGTACCCACACCGTTGGGATAAAGCACACCGTCATAGTCAACGGCACAAACGCCTGTGTTGTCTGATGTCCAGTCAAGCACCTGATTGCCTGCATTTTCAGGCAGAATTTCAACTCTTACTCTCTGAGCGGTTGCGTCGAGAGTGAGCACCTTTATTGTATCAATAGCCTTGAGTGAAGTGATCTGAGGCTTTACATTAACTGTGAATGAACCGCCCTTACCGCTTCCGTCAGTTGAGGTGTAGGTGATTTTTGCAATGCCTTCCTTTACGCCCTTGAGCTCAATTGAAGCAACGTCACCGTTTACCTTTGCACCTGAAACTCTTACAACATCTTCATTTGATGAGGTCCAGGTAAGGTCCTTGACACTTGCATTTGAAGGGTTGATTTTTACGCTGAAGGTTCTTGTTTCAGCCTCTGTAATGCTGAAGCCGCCTTCGGGAATAATTGTTACGGGTTCAATTGAATTTATGTAAAGGAACTTGCTTACTGTTACATCACAGCCTGCAACATACTTTTTGCCTTCGGCAGTTGTTACCGTTGCTGTGATTCGGCATGAGCCTGACTTAAGACCTGTGATTTCACCCTCTGAGGAAACAACAGCAATTGCATCGTTGCTTGAAGACCAGGTGATTGTGTAAGCCTCTGTGGGCTCTGCATCACCGTCAGCACCGATAACGAGAGCTGAAAGAGTTGCCTTTTTGTTTTCAAAAAGCTCCAGCTTGTCCTGAGAGAGTTTCAGTCCTGCAGCAGGATTCTGAATGTTGATTCTGCATGAAGCTGTGTGGTTGTTTGAAGAAGCGATAACGGTAACACCGTTTGGTGAATATTTCTTTACGGTAACAAGACCTTTATCCGTAACGGTTGCAAGCTTCTCATCTGATGTCTGCCACTTGATAGGATCGGCAGCGTCTGTGGGGGTGAGAATTGCTGTGAGCTGAAGGGTTCCGCCAACGGGTACATTTGCACTTGTCTTGTCAAAAGCAATAGCCTGAGTATGAAGCTTAAGGTTTGCAATTGCATTTTTGAGGTTTACGGTACATCTGTCGATATCCTCCTGCTTTCCGTCACCTGAAAGAAGCACGGAAGCAAGGTCATAGTATGCCGACAGAACAGATGTGTCGATATACTTGCCCCATTCAGATTTGGGAGGAACTGAGTCATATACCTTCTGCAGTTCGCTTGTGTCTGCTGCAACGGCTTCAATTCTGAAATAGTCAGCCAGCGGCGATAAGGGTACCGCCGTAAGCACAATGATTGAAGTCATTAGCAGAGCCAGAATTCTTTTAGTCATAGTTTTACCTCATTTCATACTCATATTAATTCTATTCGAAATAGTGTTATTTTAAATTATATATAATACTATAAAACGGCATAAGAGCCTACTATAGTAACCTACATTATATTACAAAGAAACTACTGTGTCAACCGTTTAGGAAAAGCAGTTGAAAAAGTTTACAATTTATGCTAAGATTGTTGAGAAAGCAAAGATAAAAAAGGAGAAATATGTATGAAAAAATTCATCTCATGGAACGTCAACGGAATCAGAGCCTGTGTACAGAAGGGCTTTCTTGATTTTTTCAAAGACATTGACGCAGACATTTTCTGCCTTCAGGAAACAAAGCTTCAGGAGGGTCAGATTGATCTTCACTTAGAAGGCTATCATCAATATTGGAACTATGCCGAAAAGAAGGGCTATTCAGGCACAGCAATTTTCACAAAGGAAGAGCCCATAAATGTAATTTACGGAATGGAAAACGAAGAGCATAACACCGACGGCAGACTTATCACCCTTGAGTTCCCCAACTTCTATTTTGCAACCTGCTACACTCCAAATGCTCAGGACGGTCTTAAAAGAATCGACTACCGTATGGAGTGGGAGGACGCTTTCAGAGAGCACCTTAAAAAGCTTGACGAAACAAAGCCTGTTATCTTTTGCGGTGACCTCAACGTGGCTCATCAGGAAATTGACCTTAAGAATCCCAAGACCAACCGTGGAAACCCAGGCTTCTCTGACGAAGAAAGAGGAAAGTTCGGCGAGCTTTTAGAGAGCGGATTTGTTGACTCCTTCCGTTATCTTTATCCCGACACCACCGATGCATATTCCTGGTGGAGCTACCGTTTCAAGGCAAGAGAGAAGAACGTGGGCTGGAGAATCGACTACTTTGTGGTTTCCGAGCGAATCAAAGACAAAATAAATGAGGCAAAAATTCACACAGAAATTTTCGGCTCAGACCACTGCCCCGTTGAGCTTATGATCGATTTATAATTCTCATACGGACTTTTAAATGCGACTCTCAGAATCTGAGAGTGCTTTCCCTGTCTCTTGTGTGGTGTTTTTTCTTCTTCTGTGCTATGATGCAGTCACAAGGGTGAAACCCACACAGATACTGAAAGGAGAACCGATATGAACAATAAAACATTAGGGCAGTTCATTGCCGAAAACCGAAAAGAAAAAGGACTCACTCAAAGGGAGCTTTCAGAAATGCTTCAGGTGTCAGATAAGACTATCAGCCATTGGGAAAGAGATGAATCTTCACCTGATATTACTATTTTACCTGAGCTTTCAGCTGTTTTCGGCATCACCGTTGATGAGCTTTTAAAAAGAGAGAAAAACCCTCCGCTTTGTGCTGAAGTTATAACATCTCAAAGTGAAAACAGTATGAAAGAAAGTGAAAATTCAGAAAAACCTCATAGGGAGATCACAGCAGAAGAACGCTTCAGAAGATACCGACTTCTCAGCTTTATCGGCACATTTTTCGGTGCCCTTGCTCTGATTTCGGTGATTTCATCAGGCACCTTCCTTATGGACTTTTTCGGCTATTACAGCTCTCTTGACATTGCAAGAACCTTTCCCCTTCTCGGTGCACTGAGAAATATTGTTTTTTCACTTATTGCCTCTGTCGCTTCAAGAATTTACTTCTCTCACATTTTTATTCCCAAAGAGGAAAGTGACGATAATATATACATTTATAAAGCAAACAGAATTTTCACCTTTAACCTTTATCTGATTTTTGCCGTAATCACCTTCGGTGTTGCCGCCTTAATCGATATACCGTATATCACTCTTTTTGCCCTTACGGCACTTTTTACCGTAATCGGCATTGTTGCAATTGACAGCCTTCTCAAGGCAAAGGGTTTTCTTAAGCCGAAAAATGAAAAGCTTTTCCGTCTTAGACTCATTACAATTATAGTTGCAGCTGCACTTATTATTGCAGGCGGAGGTTTCTGGGGCTTTGCAGAAATCTGGACACCCACACCCAAAGAAATTGTTTTCGATAATATCGACGAGTTCGTGGAATATATGGAAATCCCATGTGAAAAGCCTGAGGATGCATGGAGAATTGACGGCGTTGAGGTTACCTATGTTACGGCACCGCCCACAGCACCACCCTCAACCACACAGACAACAAATCCCAGTCCCGTTCAGACTCTCCCCTCAACAACTGAACCGGAATATCACTACGGAAGTGTGTTCGACTTTCAGAATGTAGAAACAGTTACCTTCAGACATCTTAACGGCAACGTGTACAGATATAACGCTTCAATGACAGATAAAAAATTTCATGTACACACCTATGATGAAGAACTGAAAGTCAAAGATTGGGGCAAGGTACAAGACACACTCAGTATGCTTGTTCCCCTTTACTGTGTTCTCGTAATCGCACTTTCATTTATTGTATATATGAGTAAGGCGAGAAAGTATAAGAAGTAACTCCCTCAGTCACTTCGTGACAGCTCCCTCGACAGGTAGCCTGACCTCTCCTTTCAGGAGAGGCAAACTGACAAAATTATGATGAAGTAGCACAAATGCATTGTGGATTCCATCTGATGGGTTCATTCGTTTGTGCAAAATGAGAAAAGCCTCTCCTGAAAGGAGAGGTGGATTCGTCGAAGACGAAGACGGAGAGGTAACCTAAAAAACTTTTTCAAAAAAAAATAAAAAAAGTTGCAAAAAGGTATTGACAAATAAAAACCGATGTTATATAATAGCCAACGTTGAATGACACGAATGCATTAAACAAACATTCGTTAGTCGGTGTTTTTAGCGATGAGGGTCCACCCGTTCCCATCCCGAACACGGTAGTTAAGCTCATCAGTGCTGACAATACTTGGCTGGAAGCGGCCCGGGAAGATAAGGCGATGCCGACACAACAGAGAACCACAGTAACAACTGTGGTTTTTATTTTTATTCCACAAAGATGGAGACATAACTACACATTAAAAATAATGCAGACAGTACATTCCCTGCATTTTCCCTACCCTGTTCACATAAACATAAACCATAACAGCAAAACTGACCATTTCCTCAGTCATTTTGCATTTTGCACTTTGCATTTTGCATTTAATTTGTTGTAATATTTATTTTCCACTTGACAATAATCAATTGAAGACTTATATTAGGAGTGAGCATAAATGGATAAAAAAGGCGGCAACGTGATTTTTATGCCGGACATTGAATATAAATCCTGGGTTAACCGCAACAAAGAGCTTCTCAGCGAAATCACAAAAACAGGTAAGGTTTCTACCCTCTGGCTTCAGAAAGGCAGTAACAAGGCTTTTCTTGTGCGATATTTCAGAGAGTGCGGTTATACTATCAGTATTGACTAAGGAGAAAAACTATGGACCGTGAAATGATAATTCAGCTTTCAAAAAAGATTATACGCATCGTGCTTGTTGCAAAAATCGCAGGAGTGTGCGTTAAGGTGGGCAAGGCGGTCTACGACTCCATCCCCAAATATGACAAAATCGAGGGCATTGACACCGACTTGCTTATTGAAGAAAACACCACCGACCTTAGTGCAATTGATTTAAGCACACCCGAAAATTTACCTGAAATCGTATAAAAGGACGCCTGATATGGCGTCCTTTTTTCGTAGTGGCGACCTGTGGTTGCCACCTCTTTGCATTTTGCATTTAAAAAAGCACTTCCGAAGAAGTGCTTTTTTTGTCAGTTTTTCTTGAACTGCTTTTTCATTCTCTGTTCCTTTGAAAGAATTGTCTTTCTGAGTCTCAGTGAGGTGGGTGTTACCTCAAGAAGCTCGTCATCCTTGATAAATTCCATGCACTGCTCAAGTGAAAGTGTGCTTGGGGGTACGAGTCTCAGTGCATCGTCTGAGCCTGAAGCTCGTGTGTTTGTAAGGTGCTTCTGCTTGCAGACGTTACATACAACGTCCTCGCTCTTTGCACATTCACCAACAATCATACCCTCGTAAACAGGTACGCCTGCACCGATGAAAAGTCTGCCTCTGTCCTGAGTATTGAAAAGACCGTAAGCTGAGCTTTCGCCTGTTTCGTGAACAACAATTGAACCTCTTTCTCTTGTGAGAATGTCGCCCTTGTAAGGCTCATAGCCTGCAAAAAGCTGATTCATAATACCGTTGCCGTTGGTGTCGGTCATAAATTCACTTCTGTAGCCGATAAGACCACGTGAGGGTACTCTGAATTCAAGGTGGGTCATACCGCCGTCTCTTGCACCCATATTTTCAAGCTCTGCCTTTCTTGAACCCAGCTTTTCAATAACTGCACCCACATACTGCTCAGGCACTTCAACAATAAGAAGCTCCATTGGCTCCATTGTTACGCCCTTTTCCTCTTTGAGAATAACCTTGGGGCGTGAAACCTGGAATTCATAACCCTGACGTCTCATTGTTTCAATAAGAATTGAAAGGTGCAGCTCACCTCGTCCGCTTACCTTGAAGCTGTCGGTTGTGTCGGTTTCTTCAACACGCATTGATACGTTGGTTTCAACCTCTTTGAAAAGTCTGTCACGAAGGTTTCTTGAGGTTACAAACTTGCCTTCCTTACCTGCAAAGGGACTGTTGTTTACAATGAAATTCATTGAAATTGTAGGCTCGTCAATTTTAACAAAGGGAAGAGGCTCAACACAGTCTGCATCACAGGCTGTGTCACCGATATTAAGGTCAGCAATACCCGATACGCACACAAGGTCACCCAGTGAAGCGCTTTCAACCTCAACTCTCTTAAGTCCTTCGAACTGATAAAGACGTGACACCTTTGCCTTGATTTCGTCACCGTCGTTGTTGCAAAGAACAATCTGCTGGTTGTGCTTTACAGTACCTCTTTCAACTCTGCCGATACCGATTCTGCCGATATAGTCATCATAGTCAAGGCTTGAGAAAAGAATCTGTGTGGGGCCGTTCATATCGCCCTTGGGAGGTTCGATATTCTCTAAAATAGCGTCGAGAAGAGGACGCATATCACCCTCTCTCACACTGCTGTCAAGACTTGAATAGCCGTCTCTTGCACTTGCATAAACAACGGGGAATTCAAGCTGATCCTCGTCTGCACCGAGCTCGATGAAAAGGTCAAGCACCTCATCAATTACTTCAGCAGGTCTTGCACCGGGACGGTCAATTTTGTTCACTACAACCACAACGGCTTTTTTAAGACCGAGAGCCTTTTTGAGAACAAAGCGTGTCTGAGGCATACAGCCTTCAAAAGCGTCAACGAGAAGAAGTACACCGTCAACCATCATAAGAATACGCTCAACCTCACCGCCGAAGTCAGCATGGCCCGGTGTGTCAACGATGTTGATTTTCACATCCTTGTAACGGATTGCAGTATTTTTTGAAAGAATTGTGATACCTCTTTCTCTTTCAAGGTCATTTGAGTCCATAACACGGTCAGCAACCTGCTCGTTCTCTCTGAAGGTACCGCTCTGCTTGAGCAGTTCGTCAACCATTGTAGTCTTACCGTGGTCAACGTGAGCAATGATTGCAACGTTTCTTACATCATTTCTGATATCCATAATATCACCTGATTTTATAAATTTTTACAAAGCTTTACTATTGTATCACGAATATGGATTTATGGCAAGTTGAAATTGCATAGAAGGTGGGGGAGAATTTTGTGAAAAAGGCACAAAAAGAGTGTGGAGAGTCGTTGTGGCGACCATAGGCCGCCGCTACGACTCTCCACACTAAAAAAAGCACTTCCGAAGAAGTGCTTTTTTCTCAGTATTCCTGAACTATTTTTTCTGCGGTTCTTCCTTGATTAAATCTTCTTTTTCCGTTACCTTCCAGAGATGGATGATACCCTCGTCATTGAGAAGCTTCAGCATTATGATAATAAGCGGAGCAATAAACACACCCATAACGCCCATTGTCTTAAGACCGATATACATTGCCGAAATCGTTACGAAGGAGGGAAGTCCAAGCTGACCGCCCACAAGCTTCGGCTCAATAATCTGTCTGATAACGGTGATAGCCACATACATAATGCCTGTACCTATTGCCATGGGATAATTGCCGAGAATAAGGTTGATGCCTGTCCAGGGGATAAGAATTGTACCCGTACCGAGAACAGGGATAACGTCAATAATTGCTGTTACAATTGAGATAATCACAATATAACCTGAATTGTAAATTCCGAAAATTTTCAGAAGTGAAAGACCGATGAGCATTTCGGAGAAGGTTATAAGTATGATGAGAATATATGCCTTACCCATTTTTCCGAGCGAGCTTTTAAGAAGAGTTTTACCTCTCTGATAAGCCACTCGTTTTTTCTCTGAAAGCTGAGCGTTTATAAAGTCGGTTATAATCTCATAGTCCGCTGTCATAAAGCAGGTTGTGATTACACAGACGAGAAATGCAATAAGGAAGGACGGCACCTTGCTTGCCGTTGAAACCACACCGCTCAAGGGCTTTGTAATCCAGGAGAAGTTGAACATACTGCCGAGAGAGCCTATCTGCTCAGGCACCTCCACGCTCTGACCTGCAAGGTATTCACGGATTTCCGTAAAGAGAGTTCCTGCACTTTCACGAAGAGTATCTTCAACAAAGGCGGGTAATCTTCCGATAAAGTTGTAAACTGCAGTTTCAATTGCATTCACAACGGAGTCAATATCCTGAAGACGGATAATTATATAGTCAATAAAGCCTTTGATTTCATCCACCACTCTTACGCCCACAAGTGCCGTTACGAGTGCCACAACTGCCATTGCAAAGAACACACATAAAACGGCTGCAAAGCCTTTTTGGAGAGGTGTTTTACGAACTAAAAAATTCTTCGGTCTTTGCAGAATTATTGCAAAAAAGAATGCAACGATAATGGGAAAAAACAAGCCCAGACCGAGACGGACGGCAACCACAGCCGCTGCAACAAGCAGACCGTAATAAGCCGTGTTGATTATGGCTTTTCGTTTTCTTTCGGTGTCTGACATTATAAGAACTCCTTTCGTGGGATATGGAAAACTGTAGCATATTCACTTTAATTGTGGTTTAATTTTTTATATCGGGTTATCCTCGGTGATGTGTCATTCTACGGTATTGTCATTCCGAGTGAAACGAGGAATCTTAAAGATTCTTTACTACGTTCAGAATGACAGGGTTCTCCCTCAGTCTTCGTCTTCGACGAATCCAGCTCCCTCTCCGAGGGAGGTGTCATACGCAGTATGACGGAGGGAGTGAATCGGCAACGCATTTAACCGTGACTTTTTTGTGAATATTGATATTATATTACCCTATAATCCCCTTAAAATCAATGTGTTTGACAAAATTTTATTTTTTTTCGTCAAACTCTTTCAATAATTTCTGAAATGTGATATTATATCGTGGTATATATAGATTTTTCCGAAAGGTAGTGACTAAATGAACGTTGCAATTTTAGGCTTCGGCGTTGTAGGTTCAGGTGTTGCTGAGGTTATTTCTCAGAACGCTGAGCATATAAAAGAAAACAGTAACGTAAGTCTTAAGGTTACAAAAATCCTCGATATCAGAGATTTTCCCGAAAGTGAGTTTGCTCCCCTTCTCACCAAGAGCTTTGACGACATTCTCAATGACGATTCAATTGATATAGTATGCGAAACAATGGGCGGTGTTACACCTGCTTTTGATTTCGTTTCAGCTTGTCTCAAAAAAGGTAAGCATGTTGTTTCATCCAATAAGGAGCTTGTTGCAACAAGGGGCTTTGAGCTTCTGGAAACAGCAAGAGAAAACAATGTGAACTTCCTTTTCGAAGCTTCTGTAGGCGGCGGTATTCCCATTATCCGTCCTCTCAGCCGTTGCCTTGCAGGTAACAATGTAAATGAAGTTGCAGGTATTCTCAACGGAACATCAAACTTCATTCTTACTAAAATGATAGTAGACGGAATGTCATTCTCAGATGCTCTTAAGCTTGCGCAGGATAAGGGCTATGCTGAAAAAGACCCCACAGCTGACGTTGAAGGTCTTGACGCAATGAGAAAAATCTGCATTCTTGCTTCTCTCTGCTTCGGCACTCACGTTTATCCCAAGGGCATTTACACCGAGGGTATTTCAAAGGTAACTCTTAAAGACGTGGCATATGCTGAAAGCTATGACTCGGTTATCAAGCTTATTGCAAGAGCAAAGAAGCTTTCAGAAAATAAAATCACAGTTATGGTTACCCCCTGCTTTGTTAAGAATTCATCAATGCTTTCAGGTGTAAGCGGTGTGTTCAACGCTTGTCTTGTAAGAGGTGATATGACAGGTGACGTGCTTATGTACGGTAAGGGTGCAGGCAAGCTTGCAACAGCTTCAGCCGTTGTGGGTGACGTTATCGACTGTGCTTCCAACAACAAGGAAAGAAAATTCTTCGGCTGGGCAGACGAAAAACCCGATTTCGTTGCTTCATACCTTGAAAACGAAACTGCCTTCTATGTAAGAGCAACTGACGCTGACAAGGCAGAAATTGAAAAAGTATTCGGTGCTGTGGAATATCTCAGAAGAGAAAATCAGCCCGAAAACGAAACCGCTTTCGTAACACCCGTTATGAAAGAAGACGACTTCAGAAATAAGCTTTCAGAGCTTAAGATAAATCTTATCACAACCATCAGAATCTCAGATTATTGATTCTGTAAAAAAGAATTATAGGAGGAAGAGTATGGCACTCATCGTACAGAAATTCGGTGGCTCTTCTGTTGCAAACGCAGAAAGAGTTATGAATGTTGCCCGTATCATCACAGATACTTATAAAGAAGGCAACAACGTTGTGGTTGTTGTTTCAGCTCAGGGTGACACAACCGACGACCTTATTGAAAAGGCAAACGAAATCAACCCTAAGGCATCAAAAAGAGAAATGGATATGCTCCTTACTGCAGGTGAGCAGATTTCAATTTCACTTCTCGCAATGGCTATCGAAAGCCTCGGCTATCCCGTTATTTCACTTCTCGGCTGGCAGGCAGGCTTTGAAACAAACTCAGCTTACGGTTCAGCAAGAATCAGCAAAGTCAGAACAGAAAGACTTCAGAGCGAGCTTGACCAGAAGAAGATTGTAATTGTTGCAGGCTTCCAGGGTCTCAACAAGAACGAAGATCTCACAACTCTCGGCCGTGGCGGATCAGACACAAGTGCTGTTGCAATTGCTGCAGCTCTTCATGCAGACCGCTGCCAGATTTTCACAGACGTAACAGGTGTATTCACCGCTGACCCCAGAAAGGTTGAAAACACTCAGAAGCTCAACGACATCACCTATGATGAAATGCTTGAGTTCGCAACACTCGGTGCTCAGGTACTCAACAACAGAAGTGTTGAAATGGCTAAGAAATATAACGTAGAATTAGAGGTTCTCTCAAGTCTTGTAAGAGAACCCGGTACAATTGTCAGGGAGGTAGCAAAGATGGAAAAAATGTTAATCAGAGGCGTAACTAAGGATACAGATATTGCAAGAATTTCAGTTGTAGGTATGAAGGACATTCCCGGTAATGCATTCAAGATGTTCTCAAAGCTTGCAGCTAAGGGCATCAATATTGACGTAATTCTTCAGTCAGTAGGCCGTGACGGCACAAAGGATATTTCATTCACATGTGCAAGCAGCCATGCAGAAGAAGCAGTTGAAATTCTCAATGACATCTATTCAATGGAAGGTGCAACAATTGCATCAGACACAACAGTTGCAAAGATTTCAATTGTCGGTGCAGGTATGCAGTCACACTCAGGCACAGCTTCAAAGATGTTCGGTGCTCTTTATGAAGCAGGCATCAACATCAGCATGATTTCAACAAGTGAAATCACAATTTCAGTTCTTATCGACAAAGAGCTTGCTGACAAGGCTGTTTCAGCTGTTCACAAGGCATTCTTTGGTTAATTCAAAAAGCAGATGAAAAAAGCACTTCTTCGGAAGTGCTTTTTTAAATGCAAAATA
>JAZRJR010000029.1:0-16150 GCA_045645885.1 Acutalibacteraceae bacterium
TGCCAAACCTTCTCGGCAAGACCGCACTTATCAAACTCGTCGCGGAGGATAGCGTCTGCCTCTCTGAGCGCCGCAAGTCTGTCACGCGTTATAGCGCCAAGGCAACGAACGCCGAGACCGGGGCCGGGGAAGGGCTGACGGTATACCATCTGGTGAGGAAGACCGAGAGCTTCACCGACTACTCTCACTTCATCCTTGAAGAGAAGCTTGATGGGTTCAACAAGCTGCATTTCCATATCTTCGGGAAGACCGCCTACATTGTGGTGTGACTTAACAGCTTTTTTGCCCTCAGCCTGCTTGATACTTTCAAGAATATCAGGATAAATTGTACCCTGTGCAAGGAAGGTGATTCCGTCAAGCTTTGCTGCTTCTTCGTCAAATACCTTAATGAATTCTGCACCGATAATCTTACGCTTACTTTCAGGATCGCTTACACCTGCAAGTAAATCAAGGAAACGGTCTGTTGCATCTACATATACAAGGTTTGCATCAAGTCCGTTTTTGAACACTTCAATTACATTTTCGCTTTCACCCTTACGCATAAGGCCGTGGTTTACATGAACACAAACGAGCTGCTTGCCGATAGCCTTGATAAGAAGTGCAGCAACAACTGATGAGTCTACACCGCCTGAAAGAGCAAGAAGAACCTTTTCATTGCCAACCTGTTCACGGATGAGAGCAACCTGCTCTTCAATGAATGCATCGGCAAGTTCCGGTGTGGTGATACGTTTCATTGTCTCGGGACGAATATTATTTTCCATAATTACACCTTCCTTAATCATTATGGGGAATATTATAATCCTTTTTTTCGTCATTTGCAATAGAAAGTTATTTATAATATTTTCCTTCAAAAAAATTTTTACTTTTTGCCTAAGTGAGGCTTTCTATTTATAATCAAATTGTAAATTTTGCATACAACCTTAAAAATATGATTGAATATATTTTTCTGTTATGATATATTTTCTTTATAGTAAATTACTATACATTAAAAAAAGGAGAGAAAATATTATGGAAAATCTTATGCCCTACCTCAAAAAGATACTTGCCGTACTTCTGGCAGTTCTTACCCCCGCACTTACACTTTTAATTGCCGTTGAACCTACTGCGACGCTCGATTTAAGAGATGAAATTGTAGAATATAAAATCGGCGGCTTTATGAAAGGCGTATGCCACGCTGACCCTGACTATGAGCTTATCAAGGAAGCTAACATCGGCTGGACAAGAAAGGACATCCCCTTCCCATATAACAAGGACGGTTCACTCAGCCAGCATTATCTTAACTGGAAGGCAGAAATGAAGGCTTATGCCGACAACGGAATCAGAATTTTTGCCATTACACCCTATCCCGACGATTATATCGAATACGGTCTTGATCCGAGAGATCCTGCTTCAAAAGAAGATATTCAGGAGATTGCCCGCTTCTACATAGAAGACCTCAAGGGTATTGCAGGAGCAATTCAGGTAACAAACGAAATGGGTATTGACCGTTTCACTCATCCTCTCACACTTGAAGAAGCTGCTGACTTCATCGGCATGCAGCTTGAAGCTATGTACCCCGTCAGAGGTAACACCATCATCGGTTACAACCTTGGCGGTCTTGCAATTCTTGAGCTTCCCTTCCTTATGGCTAAGTATCACAGATACTGCGACTATGTAGGTCTTGATATGTACCTCGGTTCATTCGAAGATATTTCACATTGGCTTGACCACTATCTTGTAATTCTCGGCTTTGTAAGAAAGGTAACAAACAAGCCCATTATTATGTGTGAATTCGGCTACATCGGTTACGGCAAACCAAAGACCGAAGAAGAAAAGAAAGCTGTTCTTCAGCAGTACGGCTTTGACAGTGAGGAAGAAGCAACCGCCGCAATGGACAGATTCATCGAAAATCTTCCTGAGGATATGAAAGAAGAAATTCTTGAGATTTATCCCGATTACACCTTTGAGCAGTATGCAGATATTCTCTTCAACGGTGAATACAAGAGCCACCTTTACACCTCACTTCCTGACGGTTTCGGCCTTTACGGCTATGACCACACTCCTGAAGGTCAGGCTAAATTCTATCAGAATCTTATTCCGAGAATTATGGCTATGGACTATGTTGTGGGTGCAGTAATTTACTGTTGGGGTGACAGTGAGGCCTGCTATGTATGCGGTCAGGCTGAATGTCCCGTTGAAACAGGTTGGGGCCTTGTTGATAACAACGGTAATCCCAAGCCCGCTTACTATGCAGTGCAGAAGGCTTTCAGTGAAAGAAACGCTTTTGAAGTGCTGAAAGACAGATTTGAAGTTACGTTTAAATAAAGATGTTACAAATAAAATGAGCTGACCTTTTCGGTCAGCTCTCTTATTTTAGTTAGTGTAGTTATCAAAGTAGCCCTGAACAAGTACAACGGGTGTACCCTTGTCGCCTGAGCCGCTTGTAAGGTCACAGAGTGAACCGATAAGGTCGGTGAACTTTCTGGGTGTTGTACCCTGAGAAGCCATATTACCAACAAGGCTTTCTTCGCCCTTTTCCTTGATTCTTTCGCTGATAGCCTTCTTGAGCTCATCACCTGAAAGATCCTTGAAATCGTTGTCAGCAAGATACTTGAGCTTGAGCTCGTTGGGTGTACCTTCAAGTCCCTTTGTATATCCGGGTGATACGCAGGGGTCAGCAAGCTCCCAGATTTTACCCTGAGGATCCTTGAATGCACCGTCACCGTATACCATAACCTCAATATTCTTGCCTGTCTTTTCAATAAGATACTGCTGAGCCTTGTTTACGAACTCACCGCAATCCTTGGGGAAGAGCTTGATCATATCTTCTGTTGACTTGTTTGAGCCGAGAAGACCGAAATCAGCATTGAAGCCGCTGCCGTCAACTGAAGAAGTGAGAATGTCATCCATACCGCAGACAATCTTAGCACCTGCAGCTTTAAGGAGTCTCTTTGTTCTTGCTCTTGTGTGAATATCACAGGTAAGAACGTAGTCTGTGTAATCGAGAATCGCCTTTGCCTGATTTGCAAAAACAACCTCACATTCAGCGCCTGCTTCCTTTATAATCTGTGAATAGTAATCTACATAGTCAACACCTGTGAACTCGTGCTTGTTTTCACCGAAAAGCTCACGGTATTTCTGAAGGGAAAGAACATCGCTGTAAGGATTAACACCAGCTTCATCAAGCTGATCATAAGTGAGAAGATGGTTACCAACCTCGTCACTGGGATAGCTGAGCATAAGCACAACCTTCTTGCAACCCATTGCAATACCCTTAAGGCAGATTGCAAAACGGTTTCTTGAAAGTATCGGGAAAATTACACCAACGGTTTCACCGCCGAGTTTTGCTTTGACATCCTTGGCAATAGCATCAACTGAAGCATAGTTACCCTGACTTCTTGCAAGAATTGATTCTGTAACTGCTACAACGTCTTTATCACGAAGCTCGAAGCCGTCAATTTCGGCTGCTTCAACAACGCTGTCGCAAACAATCTTTGCAAGGTCGTCACCTTCACGGATAATCGGGCAACGGATACCTCTTGAAATAGTGCCTGTTCTTCTTTCCATATATATTACCCCTTAATAGTTGTGTTATCAATTTCGAATAACTCGATAACTAATACTTACATATTTTATCACTATGAACGCAAGAAATCAATATTTCTGCGTTTAATATTATGCCCACTTGTAAAAAAATTTTTGTGTAAAATGACAAATACCATATTGTTATATACCAAAGTTGGTTTTTTAAAGAAAAATTTTTAATCATTCCGTGGGTTTTCTTTTTCTCCTGTGTATTATATAATGAAAGCATAAAGAAACACACAGGAGGTGAAAAAATGCAGGAATGGAAAATCATTGAAGGAATGAAAGAAAAAAGGCAGGATAGCCTTACAGAATTCCGCCTTTGCTACAGCCCCCTCATACATTACATACTGGAGCCTATTCTTAAAGATGAGCGGGATATTGAAGAATGTTTTTCCGATATAACCGTAACGGTGTGGAACAACATTCAGTATTACAATTCCCAAAAAGGCACGTTCACCACATGGCTGACTGCAATCAGCCGCAACGCCGCATTCAACAAAGCAAGAAAACAGAACCGAATCAATCAGAATGAAGAGCCTGTTTATGAAAGCACTCCCTCACCCTGCATTTCACCTGAAGAGAATGCCATAAAGAAAGAACAGCAAAAGCTTCTGCAAAGAGCAATTGCCACTCTTTCAAAGGATAATCAGAGTCTCTTTTACAGAAAATATTATTATATGCAGTCCACTTCGCAGATTGCGTCTGAGCTGGGTCTTTCCGAAAGAGCAGTTGAAGGACGGCTTTACAGAATCAAGCAGCTTTTAAGAAAAGAGTTGGGAGGTGACAAAGATGAATGAAAACAGCTTTGATTTTTTAAGTGACAATGAAATTTCTGAAATGCTCACTCCTTTTCCGCCCCCTGATAACGTAACAAAAACAGTTTCACCCTGGAGAAAAGCAACAAGACAGATGCTTGTAGGCTTTGCACTTATGGCAGTTGTTCCGCAGATTTTTCCGCTGAATCTTATTTTTCCCGTTGCAGGTCCGATTCTGGCGCTGCTTGGCTTCAGAAGTCTCAGAAAAGAAAACAAGTGGTTCTTCCTCGGCTACATACTATCTTCAATAGCCCTTGGATTTGAAGCTGTTTCGCTTTTTCTCAATTCATCAATTATACGCTACACCACCGAGAGCTCTGCACCTTTCACCGTAATGGCAATGACCTCACTCCTGCTCATATTTATGATAGCGGTTTCAATTTCAGCGGGGTTTATAACCGTAAAGAAGAAGCTCCAATACAGCAGTTCAGACTTTTCGTCTTATGCACTTATAGGCATAATGGCGCTGATTATTTTCCTCGCCCTCATAAACTTTACGGGTGTATTTGCCTTCCTTGTGCTGATTGCCTACATCCTTGTTTTCATTTTTCTCATAAAGCTTTCCAAGGAGCTTGATGAATACGGCTACTCCATTGAAATTGCAAGTGTGCAGAATTCAGACAAAACAGTTGCTACCATCTGTCTCGGTCTTGCGTTTCTCATTTCACTTACAGGCTATGTTTTCTTCTCACGTTACCCTATGGAATGGAAGCCTCAGGTGAAAACAGAAAGTGCACAGATTGAAGAAATCAAAACAAATCTGCTCTCCTTAGGCTTTCCAGAGCATGTTCTCAATGACCTTAAGGATGAGGATATTCTTGATTGTGAAAATGCGGTTTATGTAGGTGCCGATGTTCAGATGGAGGCTTTCAACAACGGCAGAAGGGTTACAGAAACCAGAGGAAATGTACATTACACTCACACTGAATATGACGAAAAGGAAATGCAATTCACCATTGTTTACGCCCTCATAAACGAAAAGGAAAACGAGTGGAAAATATTCCACCATTTCAATTGGGTTATAGACAAAGGACATTTCGCAACAGAGGCTTTTACTGTTGATCCGCCTGAAGTAGGTGATACTTACTTAGTCGAAGATATCAGTGGCAGAGTGCTTTATGACGAAAACGGAACAACCTTTGTTTCACCCTTCTTCAAAGAAGGAAATCAGGTCTATACCTCCGGCTCTATATTAAATTACGGTCATACCCTGAACACCTATTTTGCTGAGTTTTCATATCCCTTAAAGGGTGAAAACAAACGGGGTTATGCAACTTATTCAATAAGAACTACCGACTCAAAGCTTTGCGAAAATTCATTTCTGAACTATGCTCATAACACCAGTCCGCTGCAGTATCCTGTTGATTCCGGTGCCACAGCACTTCAGAAGTGGCTGAGAAAATCTCTCGCATACAAAATCAGACAGCACGTTGTTCTCCTCGATTTCGACGAACGTTTCAAGTAAATATAAAAAAGGCTTATGCGAAAATGCATAAGCCTTTAAGTTTGCTTTTAAATCAGCCGAGTGCTACAACGCCTGTTTCGTTGAGAATGAGAAGCGCCATGTAAGCAACATAGATTGTGAGAAGTGCGAAGCCCTGCCACTTCTTGAACTTGCCCTGGATAATTGTGGGAACAATTGCAACTGCACAAGCTGCGATACAAACGGGGAAGTCGAACACAAGGTTTACTCTTTCAACGGGAAGTGCTGTGCCGTTGATTACTGCGCAAAGGGGAAGAATAAGTGTTGTGTCGATGATGTTTGCACCGATAATATTACCGACTGAAAGTGATGATTCCTTCTTACGGATAGCTGTAAGAGTTGTTACAAGCTCGGGAAGTGATGTGCCGAGAGCGATAACTGTGAAGCCGATAATTGTTTCACTGATGCCCATGCTTGAAGCAATTGTTTTACCTGATGAAACAAGGAATTCAGCACCGAATACGATTGAAGCTGTACCGAGGATAAAGAAGAAAATCTTTGAGGGTACTTCTTTCTTTTCGTAAGAGTCAATTTCGTCTGAAGCTGCGCTCTTCTTACCTTCAATAAGGTTGCTTATCATAAAGATAAGGAAGATTGCCCAGAGAACATAAGCTGACCATGTGGGAAGTGAACCGCTGAGTGAAAGAACTGTAAGACCGATTACAGCAGCCATAAGAAGACCGCCCTTGAGTGAGAAGCTCTTTCTGTTTACAAGACCTGCCATTGCAACAAGTGACACACCCATAATGAGAGTTGTGTTTGCAGTAACTGAACCTACTGCATTACCGATTGCAAGCTGTGCTGAGCCGTTCATTGCAGCTCTTACTGAAACAAGAAGCTCAGGAAGTGTTGTTGCGAATGATACAACTGTTGCACCAACTACGAACTTGGGGATACCTGTTGCTTCAGCAAACCATGAAGCTGAATCAACGAACCAGTCGCCACCCTTGATTGTGAGAACAAGACCAACAACAAAGATTACTGCAGCAACTGCCATGAGTGCTCCGCCGGAAAGTGAGCCAAAAAGGGTAAAGCCGAAAAATTCCATTTTGTGTTCCTCCGTTTTGTTTTATTTAATTTTAACCGAACTTTAGAAGTATATCATATACTTAAAAAATAATCAAGATTTATTTGTGATATTTTGTGCCTGCAGAAATCTGCACAGCTCTGTAAATCTGTTCAAGCAGCATAACTCTTGCAAGCTGATGAGGAAAAGTCATTTTGCTCATTGAAAGCTTTTTGTTGCTAAGCTTTTTTACCCCATCTGAAAGTCCGAATGAACTGCCGATTATAAAAACTATACTGCTTGTGCCTGCAACACCCACATTTTCAATTTCAGCACTCAGCTCCTCACTGCTTATCTGCTTACCCTCAATGCAAAGGGAGTATATGTATGAGCCTTTGGGGATTTTTTCGGTGATTTTCTTGGCTTCAGCAGTCAGAGTATTTTCGATTTCTTTATCTGAGGGATTATCGCTGAGCTTTTCGGGAGTCAGCTCAACCACATTAAGCCTGCAGAAGGCAGAAAGTCTTTTTATGTATTCATCACATGCATCACGAAGATATTTTTCTTTGAGTTTTCCAAGACAGATAATTGTTACATTAAGCATTGTTTCACCTCAGAATCTGATAACGCCACAGTCGTTTTCAATTTTATTGACTTCAAGAAAGAAGTCTCTCCCCTCCACAGCTCCTATGCTTTTGAGTGCTGCAAGCGAGGTCTGATAAGCAAGTTCAGGAAAATTGTTATCACGGCTGAGATGTCCCAGAAAAAATCGCACAGTACCGCTTTTAAGAAGCTCTGCAACCGTTTCTGCACAGGCATTGTTTGAAAGATGTCCAACATCGGAGAGAATTCTTCTTTTGAGATAATAAGGATACGGACCGTTTCTGAGCATCCCTTCGTCGTGATTTGACTCAAGCATAACAAGACTTGAACCCTTAAGGTTTTCTCTGATTTCCTCTGTCATATGCCCGATATCCGTAGCAACTGAGACCTTCTGTCCGTCAGGCATCATAATTGTGTAACCGCAGCTTTCATTACTGTCATGAGGAGTTCTGAAGCTTTTTATGAAAAGGTCACCGATATTGATGCCGTCTTGTGGCATAACCTCAACCTTGAATTTGCCGTTGATTACACCGTTTTCTCTGAGTGCTTCCATAGTGCCTTCGGTTGCGTAAACGGGAATATTATGATTTGTTGCAAGAATTCTCACAGCGTTGACATGGTCAACATGCTCGTGGGTTATAAACATTCCGCCTATTGTTTTCGGGTCAATTTCTCTGTCATTAAGTGCTTTGACCATTCTTTTTGCAGAAACACCCGCATCAACAAGAATTGATGTTGTTGCCGAAGAAAGAAAGGTTGAGTTTCCTGATGATGAGGAAAAAAGTGAACAGAATCTTGCCATTTTTATATCTCCTAAAAAAAATCGGTAATACTGAGTGGTATTACCGATTTATAAATTCAATGTTTAGCCTGCGTTAAAATTTGCGCCGCTTTCTTCTCTGATTTCTTTTCTGTAGATATCAGCACCGAGATTTCTGAATTTTTCTACATAATCTTCATATCCTCGGTCAATATAGATGATATCTTCAATTTCTGTGATTCCGCTTGCTGCAAGACCTGCAATAATCATTGCGGCACCTGCACGAAGGTCATCAGCTCTTACGGGAGCACCTGTCAGCTCGGGAACGCCCTGGATAACAGCAATTGTGCCGTCAACCTGAACATTTGCACCCATTCTCATAAGCTGATCAAGATATTTGAAGCGGTTATCCCACACGCCCTCAGAAACTACGCTTGTGCCCTTTGCAAGGCTGAGAAGCACTGCCATCTGGGGCTGCATATCTGTGGGGAAGCCGGGATGAGGCATTGTTTTAAGGTTGCACTTTTTGAATTCGCCGTTTGATTTTACTCTTACGGCATCATCATATTCTGTGATTTCCACACCGCATTCAACCATCTTTGCAGTGATTGATTCAAGGTGCTTAGGAATTACATTCTTGACGATTACATCACCGCCTGAAGCTGCTGCTGCAACCATATATGTGCCTGCTTCAATCTGGTCGGGAATAATCGAATATGTGCAGCCGTGAAGATTCTGTACACCGTGGATTTTGATTACGTCTGTACCTGCGCCTCTTACATCAGCACCCATTGCATTGAGGAAGTTTGCAAGGTCAACAATGTGAGGCTCTTTAGCTGCGTTTTCAATGATTGTGAGACCTCTCGCCTTTACTGCTGCAAGCATAATGTTGATTGTTGCGCCTACAGAAACCTTATCCATATAGATAGGACTGCCTGTAAGATGGTCAGCAGTTGCATTGATCATTGCATTTTCAACAACAGCTGTAGCACCGAGAAGCTCAAAGCCTCTGATGTGAAGGTCAATGGGTCTTACGCCGAAATTACAGCCACCGGGAAGAGCAACCTTAGCTCTGTTATATCTTCCGAGAAGAGCACCGATAAGATAATAAGATGCTCTGAGCTGCTTTGTCATTTCGTGAGGTACAATATATGAATTAACACTCTTTGTGTTAATTTCAATGGTGTGCTTATTGATATACTTGACTTCTGCACCCATCTGGCTGAGAATCTTAACCATACAGCTTACGTCGCTGATATTGGGTATATTTTCTAAACGGCAGACATCCTGAGCAAGTAAAGTTGCGGGAATAATGGCAACGGCTGCATTTTTCGCACCGCTGATTTCAACTTCACCGAAGAGTCTGTTACCGCCATGGATAACAAGCTTTTCCAAAATCAAATCTCCTCTTTCCGTAATATTTTGCGGAAACTTTGTTCTATAATCAAATAAGTAAAAATCACTACATATTGTATGCGTCTTTGACCATAAACCATACACGCATACCTTTCAACTCTCGTATTATATCATATATAAACGCAAAATAAAAGCCTTTTTCGGCTTTTTGTTAAAAATAACCTAAATTAATTTTTTTATCACATAAATTTTAGAAACACATAGTAACATTGACCCTGTGTAATTAGTTTTAACAGTTCATCGGGCTGCATTAGTATAAAAAAATGCCTTATAATAAGAAGTTTTCCACAAAAGGTGTTTTTAAGTTATTGATAAAGCAGACAGCTTTTGTTATAATATATAGTGAATTATTATAAGTAAAGGAGAGCGATAAAATGACTCATCTTGAATCAGCAAGAGAGCTTCAGGCAAAAAGCCTTATCTCTGCAATTGAAAAAAGAAATATGACCGCTTATTACTGTGAAAACAAAGAAGCCTGTCTTCAGAAGGTTCTTGAAATTCTTCCCGAAGGCTGCTCTATCGCCTGGGGCGGAAGTGAAAGCATCAAGGAAGCAGGTATTCCCGACGCAGTCAAGGAAAGCGGAAAATACACCGTTTATGACAGAGCAAAATATCTTTCACCGAGACAGGTAAAGGAATTCAACAAGCTTGCCTTTTCTTCAGATTATTATTTTATGAGCTCAAACGCAATTACCCTTGACGGTATGCTTATGAACATAGACGGTAACGGTAACAGAGTTGCCAACCTGATTTTCGGACCTGAGCATGTAATTGTTGTTGTCGGTATGAACAAGGTTGTTCCCTCAATCGAGGACGCCTATGACAGAATCAGAAATATTGCATCACCGCCCAACACAATCAGACTCAGGAAGAACACTCCCTGCTCAAAGCTCGGCAAATGCGGTGACTGCTACAGCGACGACTGCATCTGCAACCAGATTGTAATAACAAGAAGAAGCAGAGAAAAAGAGCGTATTATTGTTCTTCTTGTCAATGATAATTTAGGATTCTGATAAAACTTCAAAGGAGTTGAAAAATATGAAAACAAAAAAACTCAGCGGGCTTCTGATGCTTGTGCTTTCTGTTATTCTTCTGATGAGCACACTCTGTCTGCCTGCAAGTGCGGCAAAGTCAATTTCAAAAGCAACTGTAACCGTAGCTTCGGCAATCTATACGGGCAAAACCCTTAAGCCCAAGGTTACTGTAAAGCTTTCAGGCAAAACTCTTTCATCAAAGTATTACACAGTAAGCTACAGTAACAGTAAAAACATCGGTAAGGCTACTGTTACCGTAAAGGGTAAAAACGGCTACAGCGGAACAGTAAAGAAAAGCTTCAATGTTGTTCCTGCTAAAATCACAGGTGTCAAAGCTACAACCGACACAAGAAACGCAAAAATAACATGGAAAGCTGTTCCCGGTGCAACTCATTACCGTGTTGACCTTTACACAGGCGGCAAATGGGTGAAAAAGGCAACAACTGCCAATCTTTCAACAACAATCAAAAATCTTTCCGGCTACACAAGCTATTATGTGAGAGTAAGAGGCTATAAAAAAGTAGGCAGTACATACTACACAGGTGAATATTCAACAAAGCTGAAATTCACAACAAAGCTTCCTGCTCCTGAAGTACCCAAAGCAACTGCTACAGAAAATTCAGTTACACTCCAGTGGGGCAAGGTTACAAAAGCAAACTACTATCAGATATGGCTTTATGAAGGCAGCGACGTTGTTTCAACCGTAAACACAAGCAAGACAAAATACACCTTCAAAAATCTTGACAGCGGAACAAAGTATACTCTTAAGGTAAGAGCTTATGTCAAGAATGGCGACTCCAAGGTTTACAGTGCTTATGCCGAAAAGGTTTCAGTAATCACAAACATTGCGCCTGTGACATCACTGAAGGTTTCTGACATCACAGAGAATTCGGCATATGTTTCATGGAAAGCTTCAAGCGGTGCTGACAGCTATCTTGTTACTGTCAAAGACGATATGAACGAAAAGGTTGCCGAAGAAACAATCAAGGGAACCACTTATAAAATAAACGGTCTTTCTCACAGCATGCTTTATAATGTTGTTGTAAAGGCTTATGATTCATCAGCAAAAGCATACAGCACTGCAGCCACACAGAAATTCTATACTGCTCCTGACACAGCAAAAAATGTCAGAGTGCTGAAAATAACAAGCACAGGGGCTGACCTCAGCTGGACTGTATCTTACGGACACGTTGAAACCGAAGTTTATCTTTTACGTGTCAGCAGCTCAGGTGAAACACTTGAGAGAAAGCTTGTGAACGACACAGAAATTGCATACCACGAGGCAAAAGACCTCAAGCCCACAACCAGATACCGTTTTGAGCTTATCAACTACTGTGAGCTCAGCGGCAAAAAATATTACGGTGATTCAGTTCTTTCTGAAATCTTCACCACTCTTCCCGGCAAGGTTGAAAACCTTAAGGCTCTTTCATCAGGCAACACGGTTGCTCTTACCTGGTCTGTACAGTCAGGCGCTGACGGTTATGAAGTTTATGACAGCAACAAAAATCTTCTCAAAGAGCTTGGCGCTGACAAGGGCATTTATACTCACTATAACCTTGAAGAAGGCAAGGGCTACACCTTCTATGTGCGTTCATTCATAAAAGATGCTGAAGGCAACAAGGTTTACGGTGACTATACAGAAATTTCAACTCTTGCAGGCGGTGCAAAGGTAACAGGTGTTTCCTTTACAAAGAAATCCACACAGATGACTGCAGGTGAAACCTTCCAGACAGCAATCAGAGTTGAACCTGCTGATGCGAAGAACACAGCAGTTACATATAAATCAAGTGACACATCTGTTGCACAGATTGACAAAACAGGTAAAATCACCGCCATTAAAAACGGCACGGCAAAAATCACCGTTACCACAGATGACGGCGGCTTCACAGATTATTTCACCCTTAAGGTTGAAGAGGTAAAGCTTCAGTCAGTTTCAGTTGAAAGCAGCTATGAGGTTTTTGTAGGTGAAGGTCTTATTATCAAGCCGAAGTTCACCCCCGAAAACGTTTCAGACAAGAGCTTCACCCTTACAGGCACAGATCACACCTACTCATACAAGGGCGGTCTTTTCGGTTCAACCTCAAAAAATGATGTATGCAAGTTCTCAGACTACTTCCACATTGACAACAACGCAGGCATTATCATTTCAAAAAAGGCAACCATTGAGCCTGAAACAGGCAACGCTTTCTCATTCAATGTAAAGCTCACCGCCTCAAACGGTAAAACTGCCACATTCAAGCTTTCATCCTCAAAGAAGCTTATCTCAATTTATTATGCAGGTGAAAACAAGCCCTGGTACTACGGCAACACAGTAAAGCTTTCTGCAGACGTTGATTCAAGCGCAGGCTTCAGAGCTGACTCTCTTATCTGGTCATCAAGCAATACAAGCATTGCAACCGTAACTCCCAACGGCACAGTAAAATGCGTAGGCACAGGTGAGGTTACAATCACAGCAACCGCACCCGTAGGCACAAAGAGTCACAGCATCACCTTCTATGTATCTCCTATTCTCAAGCTCACCAAAGATTACTTTGAAAACTGTACACCCGGTGAAAGCTATCAGCTGAATGTAAAGGTTGAACCCACCTCTTCAGCTCTGACTCTTAACTATCTCAGTTCAGATGACAGCACCGCAACTGTTGACAGCAACGGTAAGGTTGCCTTCAAAAAGAACGGTTCGGTTTCAATTTATATTTCATCAGGTGTTACAGAAACGGTAAAGGCTGTTCTTACATCAGGCAGCTGCACAGTGCCCTCAGGCGGAACAAGCACACTTCTTTCTGTTATGGAAAACGGTGCAAACAGAATCAAGACAACTATGCCTGCTTTCTATCTGTCAACACTGCCTACCTTTACAAATGTACGTATTCAGGAGGAAGGCTCATTCAAAACTGCTGACCTTATCGGAATTTTTGAATCCTTTGCTTCATCACAGTCAAAGTTCATTCCTGCAGTCAACAGCAAGAATTATCCCGAATCCTCAGCTTATAACTCTGCTTACAGCTCATATCTTTCATCAGTTCCCGTTTCAGGTCAGTCTCTCACAATGATTCCCGGACTTGACGAAAGCGACATCAAGTCACTTCAGGTAATTGACAACGGCTCATACACCTACGACATCAAGCTTACACTCAAGGATGAGTTTATGCCTGAACCCCCCACAAGACCTCAGGCAACAGCTCACGGCAAGGTGTTTGATATTCTTGAAGCTGATTATATGACATCAATCCAGAACGGTCTCAGCTCATCAAGTGCCGGCATTTCACTCAAATATACCGCCTTCAAGCAGACCTATAACAACTCTTCATTCACCCTTACCTTTGACAAATTGACAGGCAATGTGGTGAATATGACCTACGATATGAATGTACACGTTGAAATTGTTGACCTCAACCTTAAGATGTCAATTGTTACAGCTATTGATTCAACAGTTACATTCGACGTAAACAACCTTGTTAAATATGAGATAACATATTAAAGCACAAAATCATATAGCAAAAGCGGCGAGAAAAAATTCTCGCCGCTTTAACTATTTGTAATTTTTACTTCATCTGTGCCTTATAGAAATTCATAAGACAGCCTTCAAGGATAATTGTCTTTTCCTCTTCGGTAAGTCCCTTGACATAAAGTGTGATGTCTTCAACACCGCTCTTTGTGATTACCTTGCCGGGAATTTCCTCAATGCCGTTCTTGATAGCTTCACGGATACCGGGAACGAAAACGTAATCACCGTCTGTGTAGTTGAACTCTCTGTCCTTGTCAATTGTAAAGGGAAGAATACCCCAGTTGATGCAGTTACTTCTATAACGCTTGGTTGCAAATTCATAGCAGATGTTTGCAAAGCCGCCGAGAACCTTCTGACATGATGCAGCCTGTTCTCTTGCTGAACCGTCACCGGGACGGCAGGCAAATACACATGAACCGAACTGAGTATGCTTTGCAGCTTCTTCTGCATTATCTACTACCTTGCTGAGTGCTTCAATCACTTCAGCTGAAGAGTTATCTGCTCTTCTCTTTGCTTCCTCAGCAGCAACAGCCTTTGCTCTTGGTACATACAAAGGCTCTCTTCTTGAAAGAGCAAACTCTGAAAGTCTGAGGGGATTTGAACGGTAAGATGATGTTTCACCTGAAGGGATAAGCTCGTCAGTTGTTGTAACGTCATCGTGGATTACACAAGCAAGCTTAACGAGGAGGTTATCCTCAAGAGCATACATCTTCGGCCAGTCTGTAATGTTAGGACCGAATTTCAGTTCAGCACTTTCGTCAGGCTTACCGAAGCCCTGATATACTCTCTTTTCATATACGCCTGTTTCAAAGGTGTATGTGCTGTCATATTCGGGAATTTCAACATCTGTTGCAGCAGTGAGAACACCCTTGTTAAGTGCAGTTGCAGCAATTGAACGTGAATCCACAAGAGCAACAGAAGCAAGCTGACCGTCACCGGGCTTACTGCCTTCTCTGTTGGGGAAGTTACGTGTTGTGTGTCTGATTGAAAGACCGTTGTTTGCAGGAACATCACCTGCACCGAAGCAAGGTCCGCAGAAGCAAGGCTTGAACACTGCACCCGCTTCAAGAAGCTTACCCTGAACACCGTTTCGAAGAAGTGCAAGGTTAACGGGCACACTTGAAGGATAAACTGAAAGTGAGAAATAGCCGTCACCTGTGCTCTTGCCGTCAAGAATTGCAGCAGCCTCGCAGATGTTTTCGAACATACCGCCTGCACAGCCTGCAATAATACCCTGGTCAACGTAGATTTTGCCGTCAACAACCTTATCTCTCAGCTTAAAGTCAACCTTGTCACCGAACTGAGCCTTTGCAGCCTTTTCAACCTCGTAGAGAATGTCGGTATTCTGCTGAAGCTCGTGAATTGTGTAAGCGTTTGAGGGGTGGAAGGGAAGAGCAATCATGCTTTCAATTTTTGAAAGGTCGATTCTGATTGCCATATCGTAGTAAGCAACCTTTTCAGGCATAAGAGCCTTGTAATCGTCAGGTCTGCCGTGAATTGTATAGAAATCCTTAACCTTTTCGTCAGTTTCCCAGATAGATGAAAGACAAGCTGTTTCAGTTGTCATAACATCGATGCCGATACGGAAGTCCATGCTTAAATTCTTGACACCGGGTCCAACGAATTCGAGTACCTTATTGGTAACAAGACCCTCTTTGAATACACCACCGCAAAGAGCGATAGCAACGTCGTGAGGGCCGATGCCCTTTTTGGGAGCATTTTCCAGATATACGAGTACAACCTGAGGAGGTGTGATATCCCAGGTGTTGCTGAGAAGCTGTTTTACAAGCTCGGGACCGCCTTCACCGACACCCATAGTACCGAGAGCACCGTAACGTGTATGGCTGTCTGAGCCAAGAAGCATATTACCGCACTTTGACATCATTTCTCTTGCATACTGATGGATAACTGGCTGATTAGCAGGTACATAGATACCACCGTATTTTTTAGCAGCTGAAAGA
>JAZRJR010000030.1:0-9186 GCA_045645885.1 Acutalibacteraceae bacterium
GGCGGAAACGACGTTGCTGACAAGGAAGAAATCGCTCCCAACGGCTTCCTTGCATTCTTCGCAAGAATCAAGGCGTTCTTCGAGGAAATTGGTGAATTCTTCAGAAATCTCTTCAGCTTCGGCAAATAAGCCACAAGCTTAAACTAATTAAGCCCCGACTTCGGTCGGGGCTTTTCTTTGTGTAGATATTAACTTGATTTGTATTTGCTTATATGCTATAATCGTTTGCAGAAAGAAGGTATATTATGATTTTTGATACACTTAAAAATGTAGATAACTACAAGGGACTCGGCAGAGTTTATGATGCACTTAAATTCCTCAGCGAAACCGATTTCAGCAAAATAGAACTCGGCAGATATGAGCTGGACGGTGACAATATTTTCTATATGGTGCAGAACTATGACACCGACCCTGACAAGACAATTTCAGAAGCTCACAAAAAGTATATTGATATTCAGTATATGGTTGAGGGTGAGGAGATAATCGGTGTTGCCGATATTTCAGAAGATAAGGAACTCACCGAAGCAAAAGAGGAAAACGACGTGTGGTTCTACAACTGCAAAACTGAGCCGCTTGTTTTATCCGCAGGTAAATATATGGTGCTTTATCCCAATGATCTGCACTGTCCGGGTGTTGCGACAAATGGCACAGCGCTGACCTGCAGAAAAGTTGTTGTAAAAGTAAAAGTTTAATATAAGAAAAACGCCTTACTGATTTTTCAGTAAGGCGTAAGTTTTTAGCTGTACCAGTCAAGGGTGAGGTAGTATGGGATAATTGAATTTCCGCAAGGCACTACATCGTTGCTTGACTGTATGAATCTTACAAGGCGTCTATCGGTATTGTAAGCGAAAATCACATAATTATATCCATATCTCAAATCAGTTTCTGAAGTGTCCGCGTAATAAATCAGTTCCCATGTGCCTTTAGTTTTTAAAATTGGCTCTTCACCGTTGCAGGTTTTCATACTTTTATACTTATCTATCATTATTTCAAATTCATCGTCAGGCGGATTTTTAACTTTTTTCCACTCAGGAGGTGTTCTGTCAGGGATGTGCCATTGAGCGTATAAATCCGAATAAAAGCCGTCAATGTCACCAAAACGATAGAAATATTCTGTGCTTATAGGATATGTTTTAGGAAGAAACCAACTTCGACGTTGTTTATCTGCATATTCAGGAATTGATTCAGGAAAAATATCAGCGATTTTACCATAATCTTTATCAACATCAAGATAATGGGATGGGTTGTCTGTCTCGGAACAGAGAAGAGGAGTATTGTAGTGCGCCAGCAGTGTAAAGACAGAGCTTTGTACAACAGAAAAGCCTAAAGGTATAGCTAAAATCAAAGCAAAGACAGAACGCATAGTTCTCATTTTTCTGTTAAGATGTTTTCTGTATATGAAAAGATATATTAGAGGAATAACAAATGTCAAAGCAAGTAGCCCGCCAAAATAAATTGTTGAAAAATCCAAAGTGAGATACTTTCTCTGATGCTCATAAGTATAAAAATATACATCAAATGCAAGCAGTATAATTGAATATACAATTCCCAACCCACCGACACCACAGAAAAACCACTTTTCAACCTTCTCCCAAAGAGGAGTCCTTGTGTCGGCTTCGGGCACATCCTTATTCTCTGTAACGGTATTCAGTCGTTCGCATACACTGTTTATATCAGGCTCTTCTTCTCCGAGGAGCGGTGACAGGGCTTCAACAATTTTAGTGTCATTTTCAATTTTATCGGTTTTGTTTCTGATAAATTCTTCCAGAACAGACTTACAATTTTGAGAGCCTTCCGTTATGCTTTTTATTTCTGCAATTGAAAAGTCGGCCTTTCTCAGAGTTGCGATATTCTGAAGTGTTTTAAGGTCGTCTTCAGTGAAGTCTATATTTTTACGCCCGTTGTAGTTTTCGGTGAAGCGAGGGTGCACAAGACCGTTTTCAATATAAAGTCTTATTGCTCTGTCAGTAAGCTTTGTTTTTTCTATAACTTCTTTAATTTTCATTTTTCTTACCTCCTTTAGCTATATAATAGCTTTTCACCTAAGGTAAATGTCAAGCTTTTTCAAATAAATATTTAATTTTTTCTTTTTTTACAATTGGTGACTCACAAATTTCCTGTTACCGATTGAAAAAATCGGTTTATTATGATATAATAACTTAACTTTGTTTTATAAATCGTTTGATTTACGGAAGGAATTTACAATGATTTGCAACAATATACTTGAAGCAATGGGCAACACTCCGCTCATTCGTCTTAACAGAATTACAGATGATGACAGTGCAGAAATTCTTGTGAAATTTGAAGGCCTTAATGTGGGCGGTTCAATCAAAACAAGAACTGCTTTCAATATGATCCGTGATGCTGAGGAAAAAGGGCTTATCAACGAGGATACAATTATAGTTGAGCCTACAAGCGGCAATCAGGGTATCGGTATTGCTCTTGTTGGTGCAGTAAGAGGCTACAAGGTAGTTATCATTATGCCTGACTCAGTAAGCGTGGAAAGAAGAAAGCTTGTAAAGCAGTACGGTGCTGATGTAATCGTGGTTCACGACAGAGGTGACATCGGTGAATGCATCAACGAATGTATGAGCTTAGCTATGAAAATGCAGGAAGAAAATCCCCATGTCTTTGTGCCTCATCAGTTTGAAAACCCTGCTAACCCTGCTGTTCAGAGAGAAGTTACAGGTGAAGAAATTCTGAGGCAGGTTAACGGACCTATTCACGGCTTTTGCGCAGGTATCGGTACCGGTGGTACAATTACAGGAATTGGTGAAACTCTTAAAAAGGCTAATCCTGATATGGAAATCTGGGCAGTTGAGCCTGAAAATGCTGCCATTCTTTCAGGCGGTCTTATCGGCACACATATTCAGATGGGTATCGGTGACGGACTTATTCCTCCCATTCTCAACACAGAAATTTATAACGATGTTTGTATTATAACTGATGCTGAAGCTCTCAGCGCTGCAAAGGATCTTGCAAGAAAAGAGGGTATCGTGTGCGGTATCAGCAGCGGTACAAATGTGGCTGCAGCAATAAAGCTTGCCAAAAAGTTAGGCAAAGGAAAGACTGTTGTGACAGTTCTTCCTGATACCGGTGAAAGATATTTTTCAACACCGCTTTTTAAATAATGTCAAAAGGACTTTCAGTTTGCATTTCTGAAAGTCCTTTATGTTTCTTCATCCTTAAGATAGAGCAGTATATCCTCAACTCTGCAGTCAAGAATTGCGCAAAGGTCATTAAGAGTTACGGTGCTTATGGGTTTGTTGTGCTTCAGACGGTCAATAAGACTTCTGCTGATACCGTAGCTGTTTATGAGCTTATATGTTGAAATGTTTTTTTCTTTGATTGTTTTGTAAAAGGGTTCATAAGAAATCATATCATCACCTGATACAATAATAATTTATACTCTTATTATTGACAATGCTCTATAAAACGAGTATAATAGAGCAAAGCAGAAATTTGCCTCAGCTTCTTGCTTTTATGAAAAACAAAGATTATAATGAATAAAAAGGAGGACGATTAAATGAAAACTTTGATTCTCGCAATTGTAGCAGTGTTCACTGCTCTTTGTTCACTCAATTCAAGCCCCGACCTGAAGGCTGAATTTGAACGCAAAGGTGACATTTCAGGATATGCCGAAACCGTTACTTTCGGTGAGCTTCCTGATTTTTATGCTGACGATAACGGTGATTTTACCGTTCTGCAGTTTACAGACACTCATTTTACAACAATGACAAGCCTTAATGATCTTTTTCTTCTTGAAAAAATGAAGGCTCAGACAGAAAAATATTCACCCGATCTGGTGGTTGTGACAGGCGACATGATTGACGACGGCAATGACGGAAAGTTTAATAAGGCTTATGTACTTCGTACCGTTGCCGAAGCCTTTGAAGAAATGGATCAGTACTGGGCATATGTTCCCGGCAACAATGACGGTGTGAATTACGGCACAAGTGAAGATGTTGTTGCTTACCTTTCACAGTATGAGCATTGTCTTGTAGCTGATGAAAAAGATATTTCAGGCGGATGTCAGTACAGTCTTGATATTTATGATGAAAATGAACTTACGCATTCAATGCTGTTTATCGACACAATGGCGTATGACAATGATGACCCTGATCACATTTACGGCTATGTACTGCCTGATCAGGTTGCCTGGTGCGAAGAAGAAATCAACTCCAAAAAAGCTGAAAATGATGATGTATATGTAAGTGTGTTCCTTCATGAAAACACCCCCGATTTCTTCAGGGCAGCTAAAAACGGAAAAAGCTATAAGTGGTATTATCCTCAGGTTACAGTTCAATTGCCTCAGTATGATATACCGAAAAATCAGCCTCTTGATGACGTGTTCAGAGAAAGCGGCTGTGTAGGTCTTCTTTCAATGGGTCACAAGCATCCGGCTACGGCTGAATGCAGCTTCTATGACGGAATCTATTATCACGTTACTCCGCAGACAGTTCTTGCAAGCACACTGATTACAATTCACACAGATGCTGACAATACATATGAAATGTATGACTTTGAAAGTGTATATATGTAAATTAAGAATTCTGTAAGCTCATCTTAAGAAAACTGTAAGGGTTAAATTTCCAAAAGAAAAATAAAAGCCTCCTTTTATGCTTTAATTATATCAGTTAAAGCAAGGGAGGTTTTTTATTGTGAAAATTAAAAGAAGATTTCTTATTTTTGTTTTGTGTGCTCTTGTGTTTGCGCTTGTTGTCGAAAGAATAGATTTTGGCAGTTCTTTAAAAACTGCAGACACAACAAAGGGCTGGCAGCTTATGGTGGTTAATCGTAATTACCGTGTGCCTGAAAATTATGAATTGGAATTTATAGCCTTATCCTGCGGAGAAAAGGTCGAAAAAAGGATTTATCCCGATTTGCAGGATATGTTTGACGAAGCTCTCAGCGAGGGTGTTGATCTGGTTGTGCGTTCAGGCTACAGAAGCGAAGAGGAGCAGAAGACTCTCTTCATAAATAAAATAGCAGAATTCAGAAGTAACGGTCTGAAGAAAAACGAAGCAAAAGAAAAAGCACTTCAATGGGTAGCGTTTCCGGGAACAAGTGAGCATCAGTTGGGCTTTGCTGTTGATATCAATGCAGAAAATTCCACCACAGATGAAAAAGCCTATGCATGGCTTTCGGAAAATGCTCACATATACGGATTTATTCTGAGATATCCTGAAGATAAAAGTGAAATAACAGGGATATCCTATGAACCGTGGCATTTTCGTTATGTAGGGAAAAGTCACGCAAAGAAAATTTACGAGCAGGGCTTATGTCTTGAGGAATATGTTGAAACTTTATAAATGATTGAAAAACAGAGCAAACAAAAACAGTTTGCTCTGTTTTTACAAAATAATTAAAAATTGTTAAATCGTTTTGTTGACTATTCATAAGCTTGGTGATATTATATTATAAAGACAACTATGGCAAAAAAACGGAAACGGAGGAGAAAATATGCAATATGATGTTGTTGTAATCGGTGCCGGTGTGGTAGGCGCAATGATTACAAGAGAACTGAGCAAGCTCAATATGAGCGTTGTTCTGCTTGAAAAAGCGGGTGACGTTGCAATGGGCAGCTCAAAGGCAAACAGTGCTATTGTTCATGCCGGCTTTGATGCCGAAACAGGCAGTCTTAAGGCTAAGCTTAATGTTCAGGGTGCATCGCTTATGGCTTATTACTGCAATAAGCTTTCAGTACCGTATAAGAATATCGGCTCACTTGTTGTGGCTTATTCATGGGATGATATGCAGACTCTTGAAACTCTTTTTGAAAGAGGCTTTGAGAACGGTGTTCCCAATATGGAAATTATCAGTCAGGAAAGACTCCGTGCAATGGAGCCCTACATAAGTGAGGAAGCAATCGGTGCTTTATGGGCGCCCACGGCAGGTATCGTAAGTCCTTATGAGCTTACAATTGCTGCTGCAGAAAATGCGATTATGAACGGTGCAAGAGTAAAGAGAAACAGCGGTGTGTTTGACATTGAATATAAGAATGATATGTTCTATCTTTCAACTGCGACAGGTGTAATCAAGGCTAAATATGTAATTAACTGCGCAGGTATATTTGCAGATAAAATTGCTAATATGATAGGCGACACATCCTTCAAGCTTATTCCCAGAAAGGGCGAATATTACCTTCTTGACAAAACAGAGAAGAAGATGGTGAATCATGTTCTTTTCCAATGTCCGTCACCTATGGGTAAGGGTATTCTCGTAACGCCTACAGCTCACGGAAATGTTCTTATGGGTCCCACTGCTCTTGACCTTGATTTTGACAGCAAGCTTGATGTTGACACAACAATTGAAGGCCTTAACGAGGTTAAATTCTCAGTTAACGGCGTAATTCCTCAGCTTACAACAAGAAATGTTATCACCTCATTTGCAGGTCTTCGTGCACACAGAGTAGGCGATGACAACGACTTTATTATTGCTCCCAGCAAGGAAAATGAACGCTTCATCAATGTTGCAGGTATCGAGTCACCCGGTCTTACTGCGGCACCTGCGATTGCAAGATATGTAGGCAAAATGTTCAGAGAAATTGCTCCTCAGTATGAAAAGAAAGAGGAGTTTATATCAAGACGGCCTGCTCCTATCCGCATGGCTGAGCTTTCACCTGAAGAAAGAGCAGAGGTTGTCAAGAAAGATCCCCGTTACGGAAGAATTATCTGCCGTTGTGAAGGTATTACTGAAGGTGAAATAATTGATGCAATCAAGGCTCCCTGCGGTGCAAGGGATGTTGACGCTGTCAAGAGAAGAACCCGTTCAGGTATGGGCAGATGTCAGGGTGGTTTCTGCGGCTCTAAGGTTGTGGAAATTCTTGCAAGAGAGCTTGATATTCCTATGAATAAGGTTACAAAGCACGGTAACGGATCCAAGATTCTTTACAATAAAACGAAGTGAGGTGAGAGTAAATGCTTAAATATGATTTGGTTGTAATCGGCGGAGGTCCTGCAGGTATGGCAGCGGCTCTTAAAGCAAGAGAGTGCGGTGTTCAGAAAATCATTATTCTTGAAAGAGCGGCTACTCTCGGCGGTATTCTTGAGCAGTGTATTCACACAGGCTTCGGTCTTCATTATTTCGGTGAAGAGCTTTCAGGTCCCGAATATGCTTACCGCTTTATCAAGGAGCTTCAGAAAACTGATATTGAAGTGAAGGTTGACACAATGGTAACAGACATCCTTCCCGGAAATGTTATCGTTGCTACAAACAATAAAGACGGTGTAATGCAGATACATACAACTGCAATTATTCTTGCAATGGGTTGCCGTGAGCGTCCGAGAGGTGCACTTGATATGCCGGGCTCACGAGCTTCAGGTATTATGACTGCAGGTACTGCTCAGAAGTATGTAAATATTGACGGCTATATGCCCGGCAAGAAGATTGTGATTCTCGGCTCAGGCGATATCGGTCTTATTATGGCAAGAAGAATGACTCTTGAGGGTGCAAAAGTTGAAATGGTCTGCGAGCTTATGCCGTATTCAGGCGGTCTTACACGTAACATTGTTCAGTGTCTTGACGATATGGGTATTCCTCTCAAGCTCAGCTGTACTGTTATAAAAACTCACGGTATAGAGCGTCTTGAGGGTGTTACAATTGCTCAGGTTGATGAAAAGAGAAAGCCGATTCCCGGTACAGAGCAATATGTTGAATGTGACACACTGCTTCTTTCAGTTGGTCTTATCCCCGAAAATGAGCTTACGAGAATGGCTGGCATTATCATTGACCCCGTAACAAACGGCGCCATTGTTGACGAATACAGACAGACAAGCCGACCGGGTGTTTTTGCCTGCGGTAATGTTCTTCAGGTGCATGACCTTGTTGACTATGTAACTGAGGAAAGCCAGATTGCAGGTGAAGGTGCTGCAAAGTACATTTTTGCAAAAGGCAGAAACAAGGGCAGAACAGGCAAGGATATACACGTCAAGGCTGAAAGCGGTGTAAGATATGTTGTGCCTCAGAATATCAACCGTGCAACAGATAAGGATGTAAAAATTTACTTCCGTGTTGCAGATGTTTACAAAGACAGAAAAGTGGTTGTTACCTGCGGCGATGAAATTCTTTACAGTAAGAAAAAGAAAAAGCTTGCACCCGGTGAAATGGAAAATGTAACCGTTAAGCTTGAGGATATTGCAAAGCTCAGTTCAAACGAAATTACCGTAAAGCTGGAGGTGTGAGATTATGATTAAAGAAATGATTTGTGTTTCATGTCCTATTGGTTGTATGATGACAGTCGAGCTGAATGATAAAAATGAAGTGATTTCAGTCAAGGGTAACACCTGTAAAAGAGGCGAGCAGTACGCAACTGATGAATGCACAAACCCTGTAAGAATGCTCACAACAACCATTAAGGTAAGCGGAGGCACTCTTCCTGTTGTTCCGGTTAAAACATCAAAGCCCATACCCAAGGGCAAGATGTTTGATTGTATGCAGGTAATCAACAATGAGGTTGTTGATGCACCTGTAAAAATGGGGGATGTGCTCATCTGTAATATATGTGACACAGGTGTTGATATTGTAGCAACAAACGAAGTTTAAATAACATGAAAAAAGAGAGAAAGGCATCCCGACAGGATGCCTTTTTTGTGTGCAAATTAAAAAGGAAAGCCCCGACCGAAGTCGGGGCTTAATTAGTTTAAGCTTATGGCTTATTTGCCGAAGCTGAAGAGATTCTTGAAGAAATCTGCGATTTCCTGGAAGAATGCCTTGATTCTTGCGAAGAATGCAAGGAAGCCGTTGGGAGCGATTTCTTCCTTGTCAGCAACGTCGTTTCCGCCGCCTTCAGGAATCTTGCCTTCATCGTTGAAGATGATGTCAAAGATATCTGTGATAAGGTCACCAACCTGTGTGTTTTCACTGGGTGAGTTATCATTGAGTTCCTTGATCTTAGCTGCCCAGAGCTTGTCAAGATCCTTCTTACCTGCTACTGTGTTATCTACACCTGTATCAAGACCGTAGAAGATATAGTAGATTGTAGCAAGAACTGAATCCATACCAAGTCTGAGGTCTTCACCCTTCTTACCAACGATGCTGTCAGCAAATGCCTTGAGGAGAGCTGATACATACTTTTCAGCGTCTGCACTCATACCGAGAGCGTCCTTAAGAAGATCAATGAGAACTTCTCTGTTGTTTTCTGTAAGGATGAAGGTGATAACAAGTCTCATAACTGCTGTTACCATA
>JAZRJR010000031.1:0-4946 GCA_045645885.1 Acutalibacteraceae bacterium
CGACCTCGAAAATCCCGCTAACGAGCCCAAGTACGACGAAATCCTTGAGCTTGGCGTAACTCCCGAAAAGGCTCCCGACGTTCCCACATACATCACAATCGGCTTCGAAAAGGGTGTGCCCACAACACTTAACGGCGAAAAGCTCGACGGCCCTGCAATGGTTAAGGCACTCAACGAGGTTGGCGGTGCAAACGGTATCGGTATTGCTGATATGGTTGAAAACCGTCTCGTTGGTATGAAGAGCCGTGGCGTATATGAAACTCCCGGTGGTACAATCCTTTACAAGGCTCACGAAATGCTCGAACAGCTTTGCCTTGACAAGGAAACTCAGCACCTCAAGATGCAGCTTGCAGTTAAGTTCTCAGAGCTTGTTTATAACGGCCAGTGGTTCACAACCTGCCGTGAAGCTCTTTCAGCTTTCGTTGACAAGACTCAGGAAACTGTTACAGGTGAAGTTAAGCTCAAGCTCTACAAGGGCACAATTATGGGCGCAGGTATGACATCACCCTATTCACTCTACAGTGAAGAAATGGCTACATTCGATGAGGACGAAGTTTACGATCAGTACGATGCAGAAGGTTTCATCAACCTCTTCGGTCTTCCTCTCAAGGTTAAGGCTATGCTCTCAAAGGATTGGGACATCAAATAAGTTAAAACGAATTTTCAACCCATCGTCAGCGGTGGGTTGATTTTTTTGCGGGTATTGATAAAGATTGCTTTTTGTGATATAATCACTGCAGAATTTTAAAAGAAAAGAGATTTTAACAATGATAATTATTTATTCAACAAATGCAGGCTCAACTGAGTGTTATGCAAAAATGCTTTCAGAAAAGCTTTCATGTGAGGCTGTGAATATCACGAAAGCAGGGGATGTCAGCGCTGACGAAGAGATTATCTTTATGTCATGGATAATGGCAGGCGCTCTTCAGAATTATGCTGCAGCCAAAGAAAAATTCAGCAATATCAGAGCTGTCTGTGCAGTAGGTATGTTCAGCACAGATGACAAGCTTTCTGAGGTGAAAGAGAAAAACGGCATTGAAGAAGAGATATTCCTTCTCCCCGGTGCATTCAATATGAATAACCTTTCAGGTATGTATAAAATGATGATGGGTATGGCAATGAAGATGATCAAGTCAAAGCTTAAGGAATCAGACGACCCCAAGGCAAAGGAGCTTGCTGAAAAATTTGAAGAAGGCTTTGATCTGGTGAATGAAGAAAATCTCACAAAGGTAATCGAATATCTTGCATAAAAACAAAAGGGAGGCACAGACCTCCCTATTATTTTTATCTGCCTTTTTCCTTGGCTTCTGACGTCAGCTTGTAGACCTCACTTTCAATGAGTGCGGTTACCTCGTCGACATCAAAGACAATGCCTTTTGAAAGCAGAAAAGCAACAACATATTCCTTTTTCTGCTGACCTGCCTTACTTCCGTAAAGCTGCTCGGCTGCTTTTACGGCAACCGCTGTCCAATAAAGAAGCTTTGCACGCTTTTCTTCGCTGAGCTTGTTTTTAAGCTGAGGAATTATAAAGCAGGAAATGACAGTTGAAATAAGTGTGATGATAAGCTCAAAAATAAATGTGTAATCGTTTTTCATAAAATAATTCTCCTTTTCTGTTTTGGTGTGAACCTTTTAAAGAAGGCTCAGTTAAGATGCTGCTCAAGGGTTTGTACCCGTCGGTCCAGATGCTTCATTTTTTCTTCAGAAACGGTATCTTTTGTTTCAAGAGCATAGGTGCGGTCTATAAGACCTGTCAGCTTTTCAACCTTTTCTTCAAGAGCAGAAAGACGGAAGTTGGTAAGCTTTCCTGAGGTGATTATACCTGCGAAAGAGCCGCCTAAGGTGCCGAGAAGACTCAGTATTGCAATAAGAATGTTTTCACTCATTCTGCCACCTCGCAATATCTGAGAGAAACCCACCCTGAGGGCGTCCGTCCCCAACCGCTTCTTACTTCATAAACAAGAAAGCTGAGACCTCTGACATAGCCGTTCTTTTCCTGTCCGTCTGTGAGAGTGAGAATCTTTTTCTGTGCAAGCGGTGAAAGCTCGCTGAAGGCTTTTTTAGCATACTTTGTTGATGGTCCCTTTCTTACATAAAGCAGATCGCAGTTTACCTTATATGTACCTTTAGGGTAATCCTCATCCACATCTTTGAGTCTGCGGAAGTTTAGTCCGCCCACGCTGAGAACTTTTGTAAAGTCTGTGTCAATAAAAAAGAGGTTTTCAGGCTTCTCTGCGCTGCCGGTAACAGTCAGCACCCATTTGCCTTTTGTGTTTTTCACCCAGCCGTTACCCTGAATTTTTCCCTTGCCCCCTGAAATATGCAGGTGATTGGCTGTGGCTCCGTCACTGCCTTCACGGCAGATTTTTTCTTTTCGGTTGAATTTCTGACCTACATAAAGCCGTTTAAGATCCTTGTCGTCGGGATGGGTGATAAGCATTGCGAAATAATCTCGTGTACCGTCTGCGAAGCTGACCTTTTTGTCGCTCTGAAGCCAGACGGTATTGGTGCCGTTTTCACCCACTCCGTAGATTCGTCTGACGGTCATTGAGTCGCAAGGGCAGAAGATATAATCTTTCCCTGTGTCACTGCAGCCGTCGTCTATGGGATAATCCTTTGGTGTGCCCTGAGTATGGGGAAGGTGAGAGGTTTTCCCTTTGTAGCTCTGAGTGATACGCATAGTATTGCAGGGATAAATAAGATAATTGTTCATTTCGTTTCTCCTTTCTGAAAAAAATAAAACGCCGTTTTCTTTGCAAAAAATGCAAAGCTACAGCGTCAATTAACTTGTGTGTGACGGGAATGCAATTTGTTTGATTGCACTGTATATTTTAGAAAGTTTTTATTATTTGTCAATGAAAACAGATAAAAAATTCGTTTTTCGAGTACGTAAAAAAGGACTCAACCCCGACACGATTTGACACAATCCGACTTTAGTGTTAAAATAGCTGACGGTGATTAGATGGATTATTCAAAAAAGGCCTATTTTTATAATAATGTTCTCGGTAAGCTTATGAAGGCAGGCATTGTGCTTGGCTCTCTGCTTCTGTGTGCCGTTATCGTTGCAGGTGTGCTTCTTCTGTCTGTGAAGGAGACGGCCGTAACCTGTGACGGTGAAATTCAGACAGTTTATTCTTTTACTTCAGACAGTGAAAAAATCGTTGCGAAAACCTCTTTTACCGTTTCTGAAAAGGATGTGCTCATACCCACAAAAATGGGATTTCACAAGAGTATTCTTGCCGTTGCGAAGGAGCATACCGTAAAGGTGTATGACGGAAAGAAATTCATAAAGAAATTCAGAGTTACAGGCACGGTGGAAGAAGCAATTAAAAAGGCAGGACTGAAGCTTAAAGAAGGAGATGAGGCTAACTATCCTCTTTCTTCGGGTATTACCGAAGACATTACAATAAAGGTTACAAGAGGCTTTCCTGTCAAGGTGACCGTTGACGGAAAAACGGTGAAAGTGAATTTCAGCGGCGGTACTGTCAAAGAGCTTCTGAAAAAGGCGGGAATTACACTCAGTGATATCGATATGGTGGAGCCTTCAATAGATGCAAAGCTTAAAAAAGCGACAAACGTTGTTGTGAAGAGGGTTCATTATGAACACGAAACCGTAAAAGGCAAGGTGCCTTACAAAACCAAGGTGGAATATGACGACAGCAAGTATGAAGACCAGGCAAGCGTAAAGCAGAAGGGTAAAAACGGAAAGAAAACTGAAACTGTAAGAAAAATTTATGTTGACGGTAAATATTACAAAAGCGAGGTTATCGAAACTGTAATTACCAAAAAGCCCACAACGAAAATTGTGGTACGTGGCTCAAAGGCGAGACCGGGAGGATACCTTGGCGGATATGTTACGGGAAAGAGGATTTTCTCTGAGCTTGAGCCTCCCTTTAAAATTGAGCTTGACGAAAACAACAGACCCATAAAATATAAGAAAATCATCACAGGTAAGGCTACCGCTTACTGCACAGGTACAACCTGCTCAACAGGTGTAAAAGCAATGCCGGGCAGAGTTGCCGTTGATCCGAGAGAGATACCCTACGGAACAAAAATGTACATTGTTTCTTCAGACGGCAGATGGCATTACGGCTATTGTACGGCAAGTGACACAGGCGGCTTTATCCACAATAGCAGCACGGTGGTTGACCTTTATATGAGGTCATATACAGACTGTGTCAATTTCGGCAGAAGAAATGTTGATATATATATTCTTGAATGACCTGAAGGTACGCTCAGAAGGCGTACCTTTTTGCTTCCTATGAATGTTATACGGAAGACAGAAAAACAGAGGATACGGCAGATGCTTATAAGAGAACATAAAATCAGCCATTTTAAAATTTTAGTGTACAGTAAAGTGCTTAAATATCCTTGACATCGTATGGCTAATATTGTATAATATAAGGGAAATTATGGTGAGCGGTCGCTCACTTAATACAAAAAACAACAGGAGATGTAATTATGGACACAAGATTTGCAATTTCAAATTATGTTGATGCAAAAGCTGTAACTGAGAAGCTCGACTATCTCATTAAGCAGCCCATGCACTCAATCAACCCCGACGTTCTCAAGGCGTATGAAGAAAACTACTTTGAAGCTAAGTGTCAGAAGTCAAAGGAAATGATTGACGAGGCTAAGCAGATCATCCCAGGCGGTGTTCAGCACAACCTTGCTTTCAACTATCCGTTCCCCCTTGTATTCACAAAGGCTGAAGGTGCTAAGCTTTACGACATCGACGGCAACGAGTACTATGACTTCCTTCAGGCAGGCGGTCCCACAGTTCTCGGTTCAAATCCCAAAATTGTTCGTGATCAGGTTATCGACCTTCTTAACACATGCGGTCCTTCAACAGGTCTTTTCCACGAGTTCGAATACAAGCTCGCTAAGAAGATTTCAGATTCAGTTCCCACAGTAGATATGTTCCGTATGCTCGGTTCAGGTACTGA
>JAZRJR010000032.1:0-11234 GCA_045645885.1 Acutalibacteraceae bacterium
ACCATCGAAATCTCGGGTTCCTTTTCTTATCTCGTTGTTTAATTTTCAAGGTCCAATCGCTACCCTCTTCCGAAGACAGCTCAACGAGTATATCACACTATACTCTCTTTGTCAAGACTTTTTTGAAACTTTTTTCAAAAATTCTTTTGACTCTTTTTCGCTCGCCTCAGGGTTCCCTGCGGAAAGCTCACTTATAATAACACTTTGCACAAGAAAAGTCAAGGGTTTTTAGTAAAAATTCCGAAGTTTTCAGAACACTTTTCCGGGTGTTTACAAGTGCGTTCAAGGTGGTGTGGTTTAGATGGATTCCGGGTACAAGATGTGGGTTTTAGATATGGAAAAACCGCCCTCATTGAGAGCGGTTTTCATACTTTATTTGGAATAATGTACATCTATATAATACTTTATTTCCTTTATAGCATCATCAAACTCAACCGTAGCATTCATCGCATATAAATTTTTGCCGGTAGAGATACTTTTACTATTCTCTGTTCTCCCATCATTCCATGAAGCAAATCTTGTCTTCTCAGATTTGTAATCTTCATCAGACAACCTCCAGCTTACTGAAATTTTGTAATTGCCAACATTAGGCTCATAGAAATATTCATACTTGATATTCTGTGCACTTTCGGGAACTCGTTCAGGAATAGCACTTTTTACAAAATCAGAGTCTACTGCTACATCAAGGACAAGATAATTTCCGACATCTACTGTAGTGGATGCAAGGGGATACATATGCGGACCGAACCCACGCATATTCCCCACTGTGCCGAAACCCATAAGAAATACAATCAAACCGCCTACAGTAATATAAGTTGCAAAGCCTTTAAACTTATTAAGCTTTTCACTCAGCAGTACCAATGCAACACCAAGCAGCCAAACACCTATAAATATCGGATAGAAATTTTCAAGGCTCAAATCGTGAACAGAGTGTCTCGCAAAATCCAGCACCGGGAACTTAAGCTGTGTTGCAGCTATTATAAAAGGCACAAACAGCAACAAACCGTGTATTACCAATAAAACAATTTTCGTTTTCTTTTTCATAAGTATCCCTCCTTTATTTCATTGTATCATATAGCAAGAAACAAATCAATATTTGGGGGATAACAGAAATCCCTCTGCATTTTTACAGCAAAGGGATCGATTTTCTACTATGCCCTCGCCGGGCGGGCGTTCCTTTCTTGAAAGAAAGGAACCAAAGAACTTTACTTGTTCTATTATTATTCAGCGCCAAGTGCGTCAAGTGACTGCTTCTTAAGGTATGCATTGATGAAGCCGTCGATTTCGCCGACCATAACAGCGTTGATGTTACCCATTTCAAAGCCTGTTCTGTGGTGCTTAGCAAGGGTATAGGGCATAAATACATAAGAACGGATCTGGCTGCCCCAGCCGATTTCCTTCTGCGCACCCTTGATATCTTCAATCTTGTCAAGATGTTCTCTTTCCTTGATTTCGATAAGCTTTGACTTGAGCATACGCATACAAACTTCTCTGTTCTGATGCTGGCTACGCTCAACCTGACAGGATACTACGATACCTGTGGGCTCGTGGATAAGACGAACTGCTGATGAGGTCTTGTTAACCTTCTGTCCGCCTGCGCCTGATGCACGGTAAACTTCCATCTTGATATCTTCGGGTCTGATTTCAACTTCAACACTGTCGTCGATTTCAGGCATAACTTCAAGAGATGCGAATGATGTGTGTCTTCTTCCTGATGAGTCGAAGGGTGAAACACGAACGAGTCTGTGTACGCCCATTTCACTCTTGAGGTAACCGTAAGCATTTTCGCCTTCGATTACTACAACTGCACTCTTGAGACCTGCTTCGTCACCGTCAAGGAAGTCAACTGTTGTGAACTTGAAGCCTTTCTTGGTTGCCCACTGACCGTACATTCTGAAAAGCATCTGACACCAGTCCTGAGCCTCAGTACCGCCGGCACCTGCGTGGAAGGTAAGAATTGCATTGTTGTTGTCATATTCACCTGAGAGAAGAGTTGCAAGTGTCTGCTTTTCAAGGTCAGCCTCAACTGCTGCAACGCTTTCTTCGCAATCGGGAAGAAGGTCAAGGTCGCCCTCTTCGTCTGAAAGCTCAATCATAACGAGCGCATCTTCATATGCTGTCTTAAGATCTTCATATGCTTTGATTTTGCCTTTGAGTGAAGCGATTCTCTGAAGCACCTTCTGTGAGTTCGCAAGGTCGCCCCAGAAATCCTCAGCTGCAGTTTTTTCTTCAAGCTCAGCAACTTCCTTAGCCATTGCGTCAAGACCAAGTGCGCCTGCAAGCTCAGTCATAGGCTTTTCACTTTCAAGAAGTCTTAATCTTAATTCTTCAAACTGAATCATAATTACTGTTCCTTTCGAATATTTGTTGCCCCTTCCGACAACCTACGGTTGCCACCTTCCCCTGAAGGGGACGGCTGATAAATAATCCTCATCTTTTAACAGAGGCAGCATTACAAAATTATCCTTTTATATTATACATATTTATTTTTAAAGAGCAACACCTTAAAGAAAATATTTTTCTCTTTTGCCCTCAAAAAGGCAAAATCTTTTAATGTTCAGTTTATTTTCAGCGGTTATATTATATATAGTATAGCTTTTTTGCAAAAAAGTTTTATTAAACAATTGCATTTGCAAAAGAAAACATATACAATAAAGCAGTACTGATTTTTATACTATTATATAAGGAGATATAAATGCGATATTCAGGATATAAATGCGACGGCTGCGGCAAAGCCTTCAAGGAAGATGACGATATTGTTGTCTGCCCCGAATGTGCCACACCTCAGCACAGAGAATGTTATAACGAAAAAGGCGGCTGCGTAAACGCTCACCTTCACTCTGAAGATTTTAAGTGGCAGGGAGAAAAAACTGCATTACCGACAGAGCCGCAAAAGGAAGAAATTGCCCCTGCAGAAATCAGAAACGACCTCATCTGTCCCAACTGCCACCACGCAAATCCCCACGGCAGCACAGAGTGTCAGAAGTGCGGAATGAAATTTACCATTTTCGGAATCAATCTTGCAGAGAAAGCGCAGGAAGCAGAAAACGAAAATGACGATGCACCTGTAAACCCTCTCATCAGACCGAAGATGACTCCGCCCGATTATGCTCCCCCCTTTACTGTGGGAAGCGGTGAAGAAAAAGAAAGTGATTCTCTTCCCTCAAGCCGCGAAGAGCAGGTGAACAATTTCCTTTCACAGACAATCAGCAATGCTTCGGGATATGACACAGCTGAAAACGAGGACAATCTTTTCAAGGGCCCCTTCCCTGACGATATGAAAATTGACGGTATCCCTGCAAATACTATGGGTGCTTTCCTTGCCAAGGAGTCAGGCAAATATATCGAAAAGTTCAGAAAGCTTTCAAACGGAAGCAAGCTCTCCTTCAACTGGGCAGCATTTTTCCTTTCACCCTACTGGTTCTTCTACAGAAAGCAGTGGAGGCCGGGTATCATCTTCCTGACTCTTCAGCTTTGCCTCAATATTGTTATGACTCCCTCGGCAACTGCTTTTCTTGAGTATTACGAGCGTCTTGCAAATATTGACACGGCAACCATCACCGAAGCTGTGGCTGCAGAAATTATGGCTGAGATGACAACCCTTATGCAGCCCATGTGGATTTTCTTCGGTATTATGTTTGCCCTCAAACTCATTGCAGGCTTTATTGCTAACCCGCTTTACAGAAAATATACTGTAAGAGAGCTTCAGCTTGTAAGTCTTGAAAAGAACCGCAGTCAGAAGCTTACACGCATTTTAAAATACGGCGGTATCTCCCCTCTTATGCCGCTTGCAGCTTACTTTGCAGAGCAGTTTCTGTCACTTCTTTCAGGGTACTTCTTTTAAGATTCGTAATCACCTGTGTTTCTGCAGGTGATTATTTTTTCTAATGGCATTTTAATAAAAGGTGTGATATAATACCATTGTAATGATATGCACAAAATCCCCATAAGGAGAGATTACTATGAGAATACTTGTGGCAGAAGACGAAAAAGCCCTTAACAGAATACTTGTAAAACAGTTCACCAAGCTCGGTTACAGTGTTGACAGCTGCTTTGACGGTGAGAGTGTTTTTGATTTCCTCGCAGGTGCTACATACGATGCAATTGTACTTGACGTAATGATGCCGAAAAAAGACGGCTTCACCGTACTTACGGAAATGCGTCAGCAGCATATTACCACACCTGTTATTTTCCTCACCGCAAAAACCGAAATCAGCGACAGAGTTCACGGCCTTGACCTCGGTGCAAACGATTACCTTATAAAGCCCTTCTCTTTCGAGGAGCTTGCGGCAAGAGTGAGAATGATTACACGAGACTCTACCGGTAACGCCACAAACACCTTTACCGTCGGCGACCTTACTGTTGACATCAAAAGCCGTGAGGTGAAAAGAGGCGGAAAGAGAATTGACCTTTCTGCAAAAGAGTACTCCATTCTTGAAGCCCTCATCAGAAACGCAGGTACGGTTATGTCAAGAGAAAAAATTGAAAGCAGCGTATGGAATTATGACTATGAAGGCGGTACAAACGTAATTGACGTTTATATCCGATACCTCAGAAAGAAGATTGATGACGACTCCGACACAAAGCTCATACATACAGTGAGAGGTGTTGGCTATGTGCTGAGAGAGGAAGTGAACGGATGAGGCTGAAATACGGAAAATCAATCAGTGCAAAGCTGAATCTCTGGTATACACTTCTGATGCTCTTTCTTTCTGTGGGACTTATTCTGTCCCTTGTAACCACAGCCAGAACCTCACAGAATTCAAGTGTGCAACAGGGACTTGTAAGAAGCGTTGAAAGAAACATTGATGAAATCGAGGTTGAAAACGGTTTTCTTGATGTTGAATCAGACTTTGCATACCGCAACGAAAGCATATATGCAATCGTATTTTCGGAAGACGGAAAAATCCTTGGCGGTGAATATCCTGACGGTTTTCCCACCGATATTCCTCTTAAAGAGAAGCAGTTTGAAAAGTATGACGGCTTTTACGTTTATGACACCAAGGTGCAGTTCACCAAATACGATTACAAAATCGACGGTGAATCAGGCGAAATAGTCAGCAGCGAGGTTGAGGGTGCAGACTATTACACTCCCTTTGAGGGTGACCTTGATTTTTACGGTGAAGACTGTGAAATCTCCTGCCGTGAAGCCTTTGAAATTGCCGTCGGCTTAAGCGGACTTGATGAAGAGTCAATTGAAATTATCAACGTAAAAAACTATGAATATAATGACGACCCCATTTATGAGGTTGAGTTTTTCTCAACGGAAAAGGCCTATGACGATATATGGGTGCGTGGTGTGACGGAAGTCAGCGGTGTTGACGGCATCTGGGCAACTCTTATAAGACTTGCAACGATTCTTCTTCCCGTTATCCTTGTGCTTTCCGTACTTGTGGGCAGAGTTATCACAAAAAGAGCACTTCAGCCGGTGAAGCTTTTAAGCGAAGCCGTTGAAGAAACCCACGACGGAAAAGACCTTACAAAGCGCATTAAAATTGACGACGGTGACCCGCTTATCACAGGCCTTGCAGACAACTTCAACGAGATGTTCCGAAGGCTTGAGCTTTCATTCCGGACGGAAAGGCAGTTTTCAGGTGACGTATCTCACGAGCTTCGCACACCCACAGCAGTTATTCTTGCAGAGTGTGAATATCAGCTTTCAAGAGATGAGCTTGACAGCGAGGACAGAGAGAGCTTTGAAACCATTGAAAAGCAGGCGCAGAGCATGAAGCAGCTTATTTCTCAGCTTCTTGAAATCACAAAAATGGAGCAGAATAATGCAGAGCAGAATTTTGAAAAGGAAGACCTGAGCCTTCTTGTAAGCGCTGTCTGTGACGATGCTGAAGCACTCGCTCAGAAAGGCATTACCCTTACCCGTGATATTGACGAAAATGTAATTCTTCCCCTTGACATTATGCTGATGACAAGGCTTGTGACTAACCTTGTTTCCAACGCCTATCAGTACGGCAAGGAAAACGGCTCAATCAAGGTGAGCCTTAAAAAAGAAAACGGCAGAGCTCTTCTCAGCGTGGCTGATGACGGCATCGGCATAAGTAAGGAGCATCAGGATAAAATCTGGAACCGTTTCTACCGTGTGGATAAGGCACGTTGCAGAGAAGAGGGCTGTTCAGGTCTCGGTCTTGCAATGGTAAAGCAGATTGCACTTATGCACGGCGGTGATGTATCGCTGCAGAGTGAAATAGGAAAAGGCAGTACCTTTACGGTGGATTTGCCGATGGAATAATATAACCGAATATAGAAAAATCACAGGGTTCGTACTGAATCCTGTGATTTATTTCTCGCTATATCTTTTTAAATCGACCTCTCAAATCTTACTCCGCATTACCTTGAAACAGAGAAGCAAAATCATTATCCAGAGAAAAAATATCTGTAGCACTATATCCATAATTATTCTTTTGTAAAGGGTCTGCACCGTGAGAAAGCAAAATTGACAACGTTTTTTGAGGTTCTTTTATTTTTCTCACAACCATTAAAGGTGAATTGCCAAAATTGTTCTTTTCATTAATATTAGCACCATTTTTTAAAAGAATCTCGATGATTTCTATGTTTCCCTCTTGTGCAGCAGCATGAAGCGGAGTATTACCGATTTTATCTTTTGAATTTACATTTGCTTTTTGAGAAACCAAAAACTTCACAATCTCTATTCGATTATAAAAACACGCATTTATAAGCAAAGTTCTGCCGTCACGGTCAACTTCTTCTGAATCATCTATATCTTTCAACTTCTCTATTATTTCCGACTCATTTATGGATTTATTGTGCATATATAAAGCAAGTTCTTCAACAATTTCTGATTTTTTCATACAAACACCTTCTTTATTCAATTATATGCTTTGCCTGTTCGCCTGTCAAGGGGACAGGCTTTTCTCCGACTTTAAAATTTTTTTCAGATTTTTTGAAAAAGTTAAAAATTCTAATCGTTTTTTAATTTAACCTATGTATTATGTAGGTGTAAACAGAAGAGAGGAACACACAAAACATAACCTCTCAGGTTACAAATAAAAAAATACTAAAATAATAAAAAACAAAAATGAAAGGTGGACAAATCCATGAAAAAGAATTTAAAGAAATTATCATCACTCGCACTTGCATTCGCACTTGTATTTTCACTCTCAGTTTCAGCCTTCGCAGCTGACGTTTCAGCAGACAAAGCAAAAGAAGTTGCTCTCGCCAAGGCAGGCGTTGCAGCAGAAGACGTTTTAAATCTCAGAGCAAAGCTCGATTACGACGACGGACTTAAGTACTACGATGTAAGCTTCCTCGTTCCTCAGGCAGACGGCAGCTACCTCGAATATGAAGTTGAAGTCGGCGCAGCAAACGGTAAGGTTTATGACTACGATGTAGACAGAGAAGGCAGAGCAAAGGTAAAGGCTGAACCCAAGGCTGAAGCAAAGCCGAAAGCAGAAGCTAAACCCAAGGCAGCAGTTAAAGTTGATAACAGCAAGGATGTAGGTCTTGCAGAAGCTAAGAAAGCAGCTCTCGCACACTTCGGTGTAAACGAAGCAGAGGTTAAGTTCTACGAAGCAAGAAAAGATTATGACGACGGCGTTCAGGTTTATGAATTCGGTTTCGCAAAAGGCTACGAGGTTAAGTTCTCCTGCGAAGTAGTTGCAGCAAACGGACTTGTAAGAGACGCTGAAAGAGAAGCTGTAAGAGGCTTCGGCGACAAGGTTGAACTCTTCTTCGAAGTTCTTCTCCACGCTCTTCTTAACAGAAAAAGCTGACCGGTTACACTAAAAAAACTCCTCACAAAGAGGAGTTTTTTTAAAGTGTTGAGAGTGAAGAGTTAAGAGTTGAGATATGGTCGCACCTTGACTCGGTTCCTACAGGGAATTTACATTCTGCGGAATTTATGTTTTCGCATAGGGTAAATAGTAAATTTATCCGCCTTCACCAATAATCAACGAATAAATTTCTACCCGCCGAGCAAACGCAGTTACTTTGGCGGGTAGTTATTATATAGGTTTATGAAATCCGAAACGGATACAATCGGAGCGAAGCGACCCTTATCTTAACTCTTAACTCTCCACTCTTAACTCTAAAATAAAAAAAGCCCCGAAGGGCTTTTTTTATTTTTCTTTAGTGAGCTCTGTAAGTGATGTTGCAAGGCCTGCAAGAGACTGAATTTCTGAGGGGATAATAATCTTTGTTGCCTTGCCGTCTGCAGCAGCAGCGAAAGCTTCAAGAGCCTTAAGCTGAATAACTGCTTCAGATGCTCCTGCTTCGTTGAGAAGTCTGATACCCTCTGCAGTTGCCTGCTGAACCTGAAGAATAGCCTGAGCTTCACCCTCTGCTTCGAGAATGTGAGCCTGCTTCTGTGCATCTGCACGGAGAATTGCTGATTCCTTTTCACCTTCTGCAAGAAGAATTGCACTCTTCTTTTCACCCTCAGCCTTGAGGATAGCTTCACGGCGTTCACGTTCTGCCTTCATCTGCTTTTCCATTGCGTCCTGGATTTCTCTCGGAGGAATAATGTTCTTAAGCTCAACTCTGTTAACCTTGATACCCCAGGGGTCTGTTGCTTCGTCAAGGATAGCTCTCATCTTGCCGTTGATAATATCACGTGATGTAAGAGTCTGGTCAAGCTCAAGATCACCGATAATATTTCTGAGAGTTGTTGCAGTAAGGTTTTCAATAGCTGTAAGGGGATGCTCAACACCGTAGGTGTACATCTTGGGGTCTGTGATCTGGAAATAGATAACGGTGTCAATCTGCATTGTTACGTTATCCTTTGTAATAACGGGCTGAGGCGGGAAGTCTACAACCTGCTCTTTAAGAGAAACGGTCTTTGCAATTCTTTCAATGAAAGGAATTTTGAAGTGAAGACCAACGCCCCATGTTGTTTTGTAAGCACCAAGACGCTCAATAACCATAGCCTTTGCCTGCTGAACAATTCTGATGTTTAATACGAGAAAAATAATTACAAGTAAAATGATAATAGGGATAATGAATTCCATAGTGTTTTCTCCTTTTTTTAATTTTCGGCGTATGCACTTACAGGTTCAACAATAAGCTTTACACCTTTGATTTGGGTTACTCTGACCTTTTCATCTTTTTTCACGGCAGTACCGTCAACTGTTCTCGCTGACCAGGTTTTTCCGTCGCAGAAAACTGCGCCTTCATTACGGTCATTGTTGATATCCTCAACCACAATACAGATTTCACCTATTGCCTTGTCTGCATTTGTTGCTTCACCTGTCTTTTTTGTGACCTTTTTCATTATGGGTCTTGTAAGAGCAAGGCTGACTGCAGACAGAAGGACAAAGACCGCAACCTGAACTGAGGCTGTGGCACCTGCCGCTGCGGCAATTACCGCACCGAAGGCACCCACGGCAAACCATACCGTAACAAGGTTAGCAGTCACCGCCTCAATAACTGAGAGCAGGACAGTCACCGCCATCCAGAAAATAATTTCTTTCATGTCGGCACCTTCTTTCTTTAGTTCTCTTCAAAAGGAAACGACGCAAGCTTCCTTTGATTACATTATATAGTTACTGTTCTTCTTTGTCAATATCCGTCTTTTTGGTAATAAGTTGCCTTGCCGTTAATTATTTATTAAATCTGAACCTTTCACTTGACAAACGGCCTGAAATTCGGTATGTTATTAGTATCAAAATTAAGGTACCTTACTTTTAATACAGATAAAGGAGATGCTCCGATGAAAAAAGAAGTTCTTGCCGCTATTGCTGCAGCACTTGCGGTATGGTTTTTTGTAATGGGCTTTGAAATAGGCGTTTATAAAGAAAGAAAAGATAACGCAAAGGCTATGGCTACCACAGCTCCCATTGTAAATACTCAACCCACAAATAACACTCCCGGCTTATCAATTCCCGACATTCAGCTTCCTACAATACAGCAGGGAAATACACAAACCCCCACAGATCCTCTTCCGACTGTTCCCCCCACAGAACCCACCAAGCCGGGCAAGGAAATAAACAATCTTTCAACAGATGAAATTGTTGCAAATGTAGGCAACGCAATAAACACCCTTAAGCAGACACCCAACTTCACTGCAGTGAGAACCCTCAATGTTGTTGTAAAGGTTGTTGACTGCTCAGTTCCTGCAGCAATTGAAAAAATCAATGAAATCATCACTGATGTAACCTCAAAGGCTGAGCCTCAGGAAACACTGGTCTTCACAAACGGTGTAACTGTCAATACAAAAGGCGAACAGCTTACCGCCTTTGATGCGGTTCCTCCCGAAAGAAACGGCTTCACTCTTACAAGTGCAGGTGTTGCCTCAGCAAGAGCTGAAAAGCAGGGCGACAACACAGTTTATTACATCAATGTTATTTCTGAAAGTACCACAGCTGAAAATCCCATTCCCGTTCATAATTCAGGCTCACTGGGTTATCTCAACATCGCTTCTCTCGGTCTTCCCAGCATTGTAAATATTACAAGAGCAAATATGAATTACCCCGCTTCAACAATGCAGGTTACCGTTGACAAGGACGGCAGACTCATTCACCTTAAGAACTATCTTCCTATGACAGGTGACGGTGAAGCAAAGGTAATGGGCCTTGGCGGCAGCGCTCAGTTTGAAGGCTACCTTGACGAAGAATGGTCAGTAACATATTAAACCAAAGCACCCTTCGGGGTGCTTTATTTAATAGTGTGGAGTGTGAAGAGTGGAATTGCGGTCGCAGATTTATATTTCTGCAAACAGATAGATATAGCCTGCGGAATTTATATTCTCGCATAGGGAAACGAGTTGATTTTAACCTCTCCGTCACACTTCGTGTGCCACCTCTCCTTTCAGGAGAGGCTTTTTGTTTCTCTTTCAGAGAGGAGCTTTATTTGAATATCATACGGATATTTTTGTGCCGATTTAAAAGCGTCGGCAGGTTTGCCTCTCCTGAAAGGAGAGGTGGCTTCGTCGAAGACGAAGACGGAGAGGTGTTATTATTGGAGCGAAGCGTTACAATCATCAAACCTTACCTTGCCGTCCCTGAAAGGGAAGGGGGACCGCTTTAGCGGTGGAAGGGTTTCTTAACTCCACACTCCACTCTTAACTCTCAACTCTTAACTCTAAAAGCAAAAAATCTCCGCACTTTCGTGCGGAGAATATTTTTTGTTTTTACGCTTTGTCTGCACAGCCGAGAACTGTTTCGATCTTGTGTGAAACAACGCCTTCGATTGCATCTCTTGCGGGTGTGAGATACTGTCTGGGGTCGAAGTGCTTGGGGTTCTCTTTGAAGTGCTTTCTGAGAGCA
>JAZRJR010000033.1:0-6743 GCA_045645885.1 Acutalibacteraceae bacterium
TGGACTACAACAAAATGCTCCGTTACCACAAGGAAAAGGGTGCAGCTTGTACAATTGCAATGCTTGAAGTACCTTGGGAAGAAGCATCACGTTTCGGTCTTATGTTCGTGAATGATGACGGCTCGATTTCAGAATTTGAAGGAAAGCCCAAGAACCCCAGAAGCAACAAGGCTTCAATGGGTGTTTACATCTTCACATGGAGCAAGCTCCGTCAGTATCTTATCGATGACGAAGCTAACCCCAATTCAGGTAACGACTTCGGTCACGATGTAATTCCCGCAATGCACCAGAACGGCGAAAAGATGTTCGCATTTAAGTTTGACGGCTACTGGAAAGACGTTGGTACAATCGACAGTCTCTGGGAAGCAAACCTTGACCTTCTCAATCCCAAGGTAGACCTTGACCTTTCAGACGACAGCTGGAAGATTTATTCAAGAAATCCCGTTGCACCTCCCCACTTCATCTCAAAGAAGGCTGCAGTTGAAAACTCAATGATCGGTGAAGGCTGCGTAATTGACGGTGATGTGGACTATTCAATCCTCTTCTCAAACGTAACTGTTGAAGAGGGTGCAAAGGTAAGATATTCAATTGTTATGCCCGGCACAACAATCAAGGCAGGCGCAGTTGTTGAATATTCAATTGTTGCTGAAAATGCAGTTATCGAAGAAGGCGCAGTTGTGGGTGAAAGTCCTGAAAACTGCGAAAACCTTGAAAACTGGGGTGTAACCGTTATCGGTGAAAAGGTTATAATCGGCAAAAAGGCTTTTGTTAAAGCAAAAGAAATGATTGACACAGATGTAAAGGAGGCTGAATAATATGTACGCTTCAGATGTATTGGGAATTGTTTATTCAAATATTTATGACGACTGTATAAGCGAGCTTACAAGTGTACGTACTATGGGTTCAGTACCCTTCGCAGGAAGATACAGACTTATTGACTTTGTACTTTCAGGTATGGTTAACAGCTCAATCACTCAGATCGGTGTAAGCACAAAGGCTAACTATCAGTCACTTATGGATCACCTGGGCTCAGGTAAGCCCTGGGACCTTTCAAGAAAAAGAGAAGGTATGACACTTCTTCCTCCCTTCAGCCTTAACGGTGACGGCGGCGTTTATAAGAGCAGAATTGAAGCTCTCAAGGGTATGATGAACTACATTTCAAAATCAGGCAAGGATTATGTTCTTTTCGCTGACTGTAATGTGGTGTGCAACCTTGATTACACAGATTTCATTGACAGCCATATAGCTTCAGGTGCAGATATTTCAATTGCTTATAAGAGAGGTATGGCTCCCAAGCTTCTTGACACAATGAGCTTCCAGTTTGACGGTGACAAGATTACAAATGTTGCAGTTGACGCAAAGAGCGAAGAAGCTTGTGACTACTCACTCAATATCATCATTATGAGCCGTGTGCTTCTTGAAAGACTCGTTAACGGTGCAATCAGCTCAGGTGCTGAAAGCTTTGAAAGAGACATCATTGCAAAGAATGTTGACTCACTCTATATCAGAGGCTACAAGATTGAGGAATATGCAAAAACAATCGACAGCATGCAGAGCTATTACGATATCAATATGCAGCTTCTTTCAGGCGAGTTCAGAGACCTCTTCAATGCAGAAAGACCTGTTTATACAAAGGTTCGTGACGATATGCCTGCAATTTACGGCGTATGCTCAGATACAAGTGATTCACTTATTGCTGACGGCTGTATTATCAAGGGCAAGGTTGAAAACTGTGTTCTCGCAAGAGGTGTATATGTTGCTGAAGGTGCAGTTGTGAAGAACTCAATCATTATGCAGGACTGCTATATCAGCGCCAATGCAAAAATCAACTGTGCAATCGTTGACAAGGATGTTGTTGTTAAGCCTGCACGTGAACTCAGCGGTGCAGAAACTTATCCGCTTTATATCGGTAAGGGTATCACAGTTTAATCCCTATAACCCTTTAAGAAAGGAAATTAACAGACTATGAAAGTTTTATATGTATCAAGTGAGGCTCTGCCTTTTATGGCCAGCGGCGGACTTGGTGACGTTGCCGGTTCACTTCCTCAGGCTCTCAGAAAAAGACTTGTAGGCTGCCGTGTGGTTATGCCTCTTTATGACACAATCAAGCAGGAGCTTAAGGACAAGATGACCTTCATCACAAACATTTCAGTTCCCGTTGCGTGGAGAAGACAGTATTGCGGTATTTTCCAGGCTAAGCATGAAGGTGTGATCTATTACCTTATAGATAATCAGTATTATTTCAAGAGAGACACAATTTACGGTCACTATGACGATGCTGAAAGATTCACTTTCTTCTCACGTGCAGTTCTTGAAATTCTTCCTGTTGTTGACTTCAAGCCTGACATCATTCATTGTAATGACTGGCAGTCAGCACTTACTCCCGTGTTCTATTCAACCTTCTACAGCAAGGATCCCTGGTATCAGGGCATCAAGACTGTATTCACAATTCACAACATTCAGTATCAGGGCACATACGGTAAGGAGCTTATCAGCGATGTTATCGGCATCAACCCTGAAGACACATCCATTGTTGAATATGACGGTGACGTAAACTTCATGAAGGGTGCTATCGAGTGTGCAAACAAGGTTACAACAGTTTCACCCTCATATGCAAATGAAATCCTCGACCCCTGGTACAGCCACGGACTTGACACAATTCTCAAGCAGAGACAGTGGAAGCTTCAGGGTATCCTCAACGGTATTGATGTTGATAACTATAACCCCGAAACAGATGCCTGCATTGAAAAGAACTTCGGTGTGGCTGATGTCAAAAAGGGCAAGGCTGCAAACAAGAAAGCACTTCAGGAAACAATGGGACTTCCCCAGAGAGAAGATGTACCTGTAATAGGTCTTGTAACAAGACTTGTTTCACACAAGGGTCTTGACCTTATCAAGGGTATTCTTGACGAGCTTCTTTACACAACAGATGTTCAGTTTGTTGTTCTCGGTTCAGGTGACTGGCAGTATGAAAACTTCTTCAAGGAAATGGCTGACAAATATCCCGATAAGATCGGAGTAAGAATCGGCTTTGTTCCTTCACTTTCAAGAAAAATTTATGCCGGTGCTGACCTCTTCCTTATGCCTTCAAAGAGTGAACCCTGCGGTCTTTCACAGATGATTGCTCTTCGTTACGGCACAGTGCCCATCGTTCGTGAAACAGGCGGTCTTCGTGACTCAATCACAGACAGCGGTGACGGTGCAGGCAATGGCTTCACCTTCAAGACATACAATGCACACGATATGCTTGATGCTATCAGACGCGGTCTTGCTGCTTACGGCAACAAGGAGCATTGGGATGCACTTGTCAAGAGAGCGATTGAATGTGACTACAGCTGGGGTAAGAGTGCAAACGAATACATCAAGATGTATAAAGACTTACTCAAATAACAAACAAGTAAAGTTTTGGCGAGCTTTTACAAAAGCTCGTGGGGTATGGGGCAAAGCCCCATAATGAAAACAACAAAAGGGTCTGTATTGAACAGACCCTTTTTTATTGTAATATAACTTTGACGGTTGTGATAAATAAGAAAAAGCATTTTATATCTTACTGATTATCTTCTCCACGCATTCCTCAGCGGTGAGTCCGAAGCAGTCAACAGTAACATCTGCATACTTTTCATAAAGCGGTCGGCGCTTTTCAAAAAGGTCAGCAATTGTTTCGCCTTTTTTCATAGCAACGCCTCGTGTGCGGATGTTTGAAAGGCGCTTTTCAAGCTCGTTGACAGGTAGATTGAGATAAACTACCGTGCCGTTTTCTTTAAGGCTTTCCATCGCCTCTTTACCGTAAACCGCACTGCCGCCTGTTGCCACAACACAGTTGAAGAATTCGCAGGAAGCAATTACATCATTTTCAATCTGCAGAAATGCTTCTGTACCGTCTTTATCTATTATTTCAGAAAGGCTCATACCGTATCTGCTCTGAATTATAAGATCAGTATCAGTAAAGGCAAAAAGCAGGGCTTTCGCCAGAAGTACACCGATGGTGCTTTTGCCTGCACCGGGCATACCTATTAATACTATATTCTTCAATTGCTTCACGTCCTTTATATTTTCTATATATAATAGCACATCAGAGAGCAAAAAGCAAAGAAATAAGTGAGCGGAAGTATAATAATTAAGAAAAATTAAGAGAGTTTATAAAAAATTAAAGAAATCTCTTGACAAATAACACAATCAGGTTTTATATTATAGTTGTATCAGAAAGATACCTTATCTATGACTTCATCTATATTATGTTCTAATTCTCTCTTCAAACGAAAGGCGGCTGCTTCGGCAGTCGTTTTTCGTTTTTTATGCGTTGTGTTTGCCGTACTATTCAGAATGGTACGCATTTTAAGCCTTCATCAGCTGCAGCAGGAGCGTAGTGAGGCTCAATTTTACTATCCCCACTCCGATCTTTACACTTTTTTCCACCTTTCCTCGTGTTTGCACTGCTTTAAAAGGGTAAAACAGCAAAGCGTTAAAGCCTATATTATGTGCCGTGAACCCTTATAAACACTACATTTAGAAGCATTTGTTAACAAAATAAAAATCTGCATTTTATACAAACTTTTTTGCTGAAAATTGTTGACATTTACAAAGGAGTGTGGTATCATATTCGAGCGTGTGAAATGGGTTTGGGTATAACTCTGTCTTCACACAACCAAAACGATATGCGATGATGCGGGAGGTGGCTGTCCTCTGAGGCAGGAAATTTCCGCGGAGTATGTCCGATTTAAAACCGGGCGATCTATATCACTTTTCTCGACTGTTTCTTGCGTTAAGTGTCAGTCGGCTCACCGGGAGAAGTATGCTTCCGTGCCGTCAAGGACTTAAACAGTATGAGGGGTGAACTGTGCTTTTTTAAGCTGTGACCGGAAATATTGCGTTTCCGGTTTTTTTAAGAAACCGGTTGCAAACACCCGGAACGGTATTCAGAAAAAGCGACGCCCTACTAATTCTTATTAGGAGGCAAACAAAATGGCAGTAAAGGAAAAGATCCGTATCAGACTTAAGGGTTACGACCACAACCTTGTTGACAAGGCAGCGGAAATGATCGTTGAAGCAGCTAAGCGTACAAATGCTACTGTATCAGGTCCTATTCCTCTTCCCACAGAAAAGGAAGTTGTTACAATCCTTCGTGCTGTTCATAAGTATAAGGACAGCCGTGAACAGTTTGAACAGAGAACTCACAAGAGACTCATCGACATTATCAGACCTACACCCAAGACCGTAGAGGCTCTGACAAATCTCGAAATTCCGGCAAGCGTTGAAATCGAAATCAAGAGATAAAAACTGATTTCTATACCCGATTCAAACAGACGGAACACCAGGTCAAGTTGCCGCAGGGGCAACCAATAACCATCAGGAGGTAAAACAAAATGAAAAAAGGTCTTATCGGCAGAAAAGTCGGCATGACACAGATCTTCGACGAAAAGGGTAACGTAATCCCCGTAACAGTCGTAGAACTCGGTCCTTGCACAGTAACACAGAAGAAGACAGTTGAAAACGACGGCTACAACGCTGTTCAGCTCGGCTTCGAAGACAAGAAGGTTACAAGAACAAACAAGCCCATGAAGGGTCACTTCGACAAAGCAAATGTTGCTCCCAAGAAGATTCTTAAGGAATTCAGACTTGAAGACGACAGCGCTATTAACGTTGGTGACATCCTCAAGGCAGACATCTTTGCAGCTGGCGAAAAGGTAGACGTAGTCGGCACAAGCAAGGGTAAAGGAACAGCAGGCGTTATCAAGAGATGGAACTTCTCAAGACTTAAGGAAACACACGGTACAGGTCCTGTTGCAAGACATGCAGGTTCACTCGGTGTTATCGACCCCGCTCGTATCTTCAAAGGTAAGAGAATGGCTGGTCACCTCGGTTGTGAAAGAGTTACAATCCAGAATCTCGATGTTGTTAAAGTTGACGCAGAAAACAACCTCATCGCTATCAAGGGCGCAATCCCCGGTCCTAAGAAGGGCATCGTAATGGTAGTGAACAGCGTTAAGAAAGCTTAAGAAAGGAGCCGGACAAAATGCCTAACGTATCAGTATTCGACGTAAACGGAAAGAAAGTTTCAGAACTTATGCTCGCTGACGGTATCTTCGGTATCGAACCCAATACATCAGCTATGCATCTTGTAGTTGTAAACTATCTTGCAAATCAGCGTCAGGGCACACAGTCAACCCTGACACGTGCAGAAGTTAGCGGCGGCGGCAAGAAGCCCTGGAGACAGAAGGGCACAGGTCGTGCAAGACAGGGCTCAACAAGAGCACCTCAGTGGTATCACGGTGGTATCTCACATGGTCCCAAGCCCCGTTCATACGGCTTCTCAATCAATAAGAAGGTTAGAAGACTTGCAATGAAGTCAGCTCTCTCTTCAAAGGTTGCTGCAAACGAGATGATCGTTCTCGATTCACTCTCACTTGAAGCAATCAAGACAAAGGAAATCGTTAAGGTTCTTTCAAACCTCGAAACAGGCAAGAAGACACTTATCGTTCTTCCCGAAAAGAATGACATCATCTACAGAAGTGCAAGAAACATTGCCGGTGTTAAGACAACACTCGTAAGCACTCTCAACGTATATGATATCCTTAACTGCAACAGCATCGTTGTTCTCAAGGACGCACTTGCTAAAATCGAGGAGGTATATGCATAATGGCAAAGTTATCACATGACATCATCCTCAAGCCCATCATCACAGAAGAATCAATGATGGGTACAGCATTCAAGAAGTACACTTTCAAAGTTGCTAAGGATGCTAA
>JAZRJR010000034.1:0-11644 GCA_045645885.1 Acutalibacteraceae bacterium
TTATTGTCGTTCTGGTCCTCCCACATACCGTAGGTATAACCGTATGAAAGCTCAAATGCCTTTGATTTTTCATTCCAACGGTTATAAAGATTTTCTGTTGCAGAGATGCCTCCAACTTTTGAATCAGAACCAAATGTTGTAAAAATGCAACCCTGGTCATAGTTTGTAATGCTCCATGAGCCTGTATCGGCATCCTGGATATACTGTGCGTTCAGACCGAATACAGCAACCTTATAGGTAACATAAACAGGACAGCTATATTCGACGGACTGCTCTACGCTGCTCACAGTCTGCTTGATACCGAGCTCTGTATAGGCGGGAAGTGTAACGCTTGCAGAGCTGGATGTTGAAATAGTTTCGGTAAGTGATGTGCTTTCTGAATAAGAGGTTCCGATAGCCTGTGATGCAGAAAAACCAACCTCAACACCAACATTAAATATTTCCTGGAGCTTCACACCTGCATTAATCTTAATAGACTCGGAGAATGAGTGATTTTCAGATTCACTGAAGCTGTTTGATACGGAATTGGTTATGGATTTTGATGATGATGCGCTTACAGATGCAGGTGCACTTGTGGGATTCTGAATATAGTTCATAGTTGTTTCACCATCATTGCTTTCTATGTATGAAACACCGGGTGCGCTATTTACAAAGGCATCCTTGATGGATTCATAATTGTCAGCCGCTGAAATGTACTGAAGATTTTCCTCAATAATGGGCGTCAGTTCAAAATCATAATAAACAATACCAAAGCTTGAAAATTCTTTTTCCAACCAGGAAGGTTCGTTCAAATTGGTGATAATATTTGCAAGAACAACCTGCTCATCTTTATTTTTGAAAAGCTCAAAGCCTTCTTCATCGTCAGTACAGAATTTAAGAACTACCTTTTTGAATTCTTCTGCATCGTTTATTTCGCCGCAAACATCAACAATCTGGTCAAGCATTACTTCCTGCACCAGATTCAGAGATGAGTATGCCTGAAGACCTGTACCTCTTACGCAGTCATCGTTAAGATCACCTGTAGCATAAGGATTGGGATCACCTAACTGTGTATACAGATCTACATCATTTTTGTCATCAGCTAAATCCTGACCGTAATACTCATCGAATGTATCGCCTAATTCCCAGTTCCATCCGTATCCTTTACCGGCAGCCTTGAATACATTCGCAGCAACGTTACCCCAGAGAGAAGACGCTGTCTGATAAGTTGGTTCAATGGGTAACCACGATGGTATGTCTATCTTAGTCCGTGGGATATCTGAGGTAAGAACTTTTTTATAGAACTGTCCGACACTAAGATCTTCAACAGCACCACCATCGCCGCCAAAGATATCATAATATTCGGTATCATTGACTTTAATTGTCTTAAAGCCTACTCTGTCGCCGTTTTCATCATAAACGACATCAACTTCGGCTTTCAATGTCAGTGCAGGGATTTTTCTTATGTCTGTTGCACCGCAGCCGTAATTACATACAGCCTTTTCAGTACCTGGCTTTTTGTAGCTGGGTGCAGTTATTACTGCATAAGAGGTGAAGAAGTGGTCTCCTGTCTCTTCACCGAAAAATCCGCTACAAATTGTACATTTATAGCCCCTGCAAGTAAGCTCAGTACCTGTGTGCTCGTGAATATAAACCTCGTCAGAGCATACTGAAGTACCGTCAGCGAAGGTTGCATAACAAACATATTTCTTGCCCAGTTCATAATTTTTAAGCTGTGCTGATGTTTCACCTTCAATAGCTGTTTGCATTACGGTGCTTGCCGTTGCAGTAACAAGATTTCTTGCCCCTGCAACAAAAAGATACTCACCGTCTGCTTCAGCTGTATATGTAACTATTCTGCCATCAACAGGAATTGTCTGGGTTGAGCCACACGAAACTCCAACCGAATCAATCTCTGATGAGAATTCAATGATTATTGCTTCATCTTTTTTCAGAGGCACAGTAAATAAGAACATAAGATAAGTATCTTGGGGCCGTGTATAAGACAGAACCCAGACGCCTGAATCAGTGTCATAATAGGTTTCACCTGTAAACCCTAATATACTGGAGGGATTATAGGGAGTTGCAACAGTATTGTCAACTACCTTACCGTTTTCTACCTCATACCACTGATATGTAGCATTTGCGTCATTTGTTTCAACATAAAGCTCATCAACAGTGGGCTGGTGTGTAATTGAAGTGCTTGCCGCAAAGGCAAAGGGTACGCTTGTCACAATCATTAAGATTGCAAGAATGATTGATAATATTTTTTTCATAAAATTACTCCTTTCATAATTATATAATTACTCTTATGAAAATTTTATTCTTACACTGCTTGTTTGCGTTCTTGCGCAAAACAAATTACAGTGTCAGTTCCAGAATTGAGAAAGCCAGGGAAACAACTGCAGCGCCAATCAGAAGATAGGCCCATTTTCTGTTTTGCTTCCAGCGGATCACTGCTTCACTGATTGTAAACACTACAATGGCAGGGAAGGTGGGATCAATAGGTAACAGGTCGGGTTTGACCCTGGGTATCAACCAGACAGCAACGGCAAGGCCTGAAATGACCGTGGCAATTTTTTGAGTTATAGTCATATTTTTCCAGTTCATAACCTTTTCCTTTCTTGGTTCAAGTAAAACACCACTTTGATTACTACATTATACTCCGCACTCTATTACAAACTTCTTACAAATAAGGCATAATTTTAAAAAAAATATAAAAAAATCAGGCGTCTGAGTACATCATCAGACGCCTTACAATTCAATAATTATAATTCAGAAAGATTGATTAGTTTCAGCTTTCCTTTTTACGCTTGATAAGTGACATAATGCACATACCAAGTCCCATACCTATAGCACCGCTTATAGCAATTGCTCCGTATGAAAGCATACTGCCGATTACTGTGGGCACTGAGGTTTCAGCTGATTTCTTATTGTTTGAATTGCCGAAAGCAACGAAAATATTTTCTGTGTTTTCGTTGTCATTGAATGAGTTGAGATCATAGCAGCTATTTGTACCGAAAGCAGCAACGGGTGTGTACTTGCCGAAGTTTTCAGCTGAGTCGATAAAGTAGCCTGTTGATGTCATACACTTACCTGCTTCGAAGCTCTTTGTATAGTAAATTGCGTTCCACTGCTTGCCGTCATAAGCGTTTGTATCACCCGGCTTTTCAGCAGTTTTGTCACCATCCTGATAAAGTGAGTTTACAACGGTATAATTGATATATCTGCTTCCGTTGTCGGTTGCAACTGTATCAACCATATTTGAGGGAATCTTTGTGTAGCTAGGATTGTATTTATCAACAATCTGAACGATTGAATAAATGCTGAATGCAATCATTGCAACACCCACAGCAACACCGATTGATGAAAGAACAACCTTGCTTGTAGAAACTGTAATTTTTGCATTTATTTCATTATTTTCTCTGACAAATCCACTTATAGCCTCATCATAGGATTCCTGTGAAATTTCACCGCTCTTAAGCTGGTTCAAGCGTACAGCAATCTCGTTATTATTATACCATAATGTGTAATTTTCAAGATTGCTCAGCTTCGTGGTTGCAATAGCGTACTGCTGCTTAAGGAAATGAGCTGAAATACCCATAAGGGCAATACCGCCTACACCGAAGAGTGAGGAAATTGTGATATCGCCTGCCATATTGCCTGTAAAGCAAGCAAACCAGTTGTTACCTGTTGCTGCTTCCTCTCTTAATGCGTCAGAGGTAACACCTACTGCACCTTCAAGAAGGTTCATATCTGTACCGAAGTACACTGACAAGGGTTCGTAGTCCTTTTCAGTCTCAGCAAGCTGTGCTTCAAGCTCTTCGTCACTCATTTCAACAGCATTATAAACAAGCACTGAATGTATCTGACCTGATACTGCCATTGCACGCTGACCCTCTGTCATAGCATCAACAAAGGGATAAAGAAGCTTGTAGTCAACATCTGTTGTTGTGTCGAAATAATCGCTGTAATTTGTGTCACCGCAAGGAATTGTCTCTAAAATCACATCAAAGCCGAGAAGAAGAGTCACAATATATTGAGGCATAAGTAATGCCGCATCTTTTTCTGCTTCTGTCATTTCTGTGTCTGCATTGATTTCATCTATTTCTGCCTTTGCATCAGAGAGCATTTTCTTGAGCTGCTGAATTTTGCCTGCAATTTCTTCGGCATCATCGTGGTATTTAACTTTAGTGTAAACATCTTCATTCTTTGTTGCAGTTGTGATCCGCTCAATAAGGTCACCCCCGTCAGCAACGCCCATTGAAAGAAGGATGCGGATGTTGTCAAGAATGTTCGGATTACCCTTGAGAAGGATGTCAGCAAAATCTTTGTTTTCTGCAGGGAAATTCAGCATATAGTCGCCCATATAGGTCTTTACGCCTTCCTTGAGCTCAACATAATAGTAGTTGAGCTGACGGTATGCGTTGAGTGCTTCTCTCTTGCCTGCCTTGTAATTTGCAGCGAACTCATTTGCCGCAATACGCAAGTTATTGATATCACTATTGTATTCGTCGAGAGCATCTTCAAAGATAGTTTCATAATCGGAAATGTTGAAGCCGCCCTTCATATTCATAACCTTTACATCTGTAATTGCATCGTCAACATTTGTTGACTTCTTGTAACCGAGATAAACAGCCTTGTCACCGCCGGGATTAAGGTTTTTATCAAGGATTTCATAGCCTACATCTGTGAGCATCTTTTTTGCTTCGTCTGCTGTGGCTGCCTCTGCCATTTTGAGGTCACTTAAATAATAAGTGATTCTGCCTGCACTTGCGGGCATCACCATTGTCATGCACATTGTCACAACAAGAATCATGCTGATAAGTACTTTTAATAATTTCATTAGTACTGTCTCCTTTTCTTAAATGATGAAAATATTATACACTTAAGGTTATTACAAACCTCTTACAAATAAGGCTTGATTTATAAAAAATAAGGCATCCGAAAATATTCTCAGATGCCTTACAGTTCAATAATTATAATTTAGAAATATCGGATTAATTTCAGCTTTCCTTCTTACGCTTGATAAGTGACATAATGCACATACCAAGACCCATACCTGCAACACCGCTGATAGCTATTGCACCGTATGCAAACATACTGCCGATAACTGTGGGCACTGAAGTTTCAGCTGTTTTCTTGTTGTTTGAGTTACCGAAAGCCATATAAACGGTCTCTGTGTTTTCTTCACCGTTGAAGGAGTTGAGGTCGTAGCAATTCTTTGTGCCGAAGCCTGCAACGGGTGTGTACTTGCCGAAGTTGTCAGCTGAATCAATGAAGTAGCCTGTTGAGGTCATGCATTTACCTGCTTCGAAGCTCTTTGTGTAGTAAATTGCATTCCACTGCTTACCGCTGTAGCCGTTTGTGTCACCGGGCTTTTCAGTGCCATCTGTACAAAGTGAGTTTACAACAGTGTAGTTAATGAACCTGTTACCGCTTGCAGTTTCAACTGTGTCAACCATATTTGAGGGAATCTTTGTGTACTTGGGATTATACTTGTCGATAATCTGCACAATTGAATAAACACTGAATGCGATCATTGCAAGACCTGCAGCAACACCGAGGGATGAAAATACTACTGTTGAGGTTGAAACCTGATACTTAGCATTTATAGCATCTATCTGACCCTGAAGCTTATCTATTCGTTTTGAGTAATTTTCAACTTTCATTACTGCGTTACTATTGTTAAATTCAATATTTTTTATCAACCTCTGAAGAGTTGCTATGTTATCAGCGTCCTTCGCTGTCATCACAGAATGAGAAGCAGCAAACTGCTTCATAAGGAAATGAGCAGAAACACCTGTAAGAGCAATACCACCTACACCGATGAGAGAGGAAATTGAAATATCACCTGCCATATTACCTGTGAAGCAAGCAAACCACTGATTGCCTGTTGCAGCTTCTTCTCTTATTGCATCTGATGTAACAGCAACTGCCCCTTCAAGAAGATTCATATCTGTGCCGAAATAAACTGACTTAGGATCATAGGTTTCTTCAAGCTCAGTAAGCTCTGCTTCAAGCTCTTCGTCACTCATTTCAACAGCGTTGTAAACAAGTACAGAATGAATCTGACCTGAAACAGCCATCGCTCTCTGGCCCTCTGTCATTGCGTCAACGAAGGGATAAAGCTTCTTATAATCAGGATCTGCGGTTGATGCAAAATAATCGCTGTAGTTTGTGTCGCCGCAGGGAATTGACTTTAAAATAACATCAAGGCTGAGAATAAGAGATAAAGTATATTGGGGTAAAATTAATGCAAGATCTTTTTCTTCCTGAGTCATATCAGGGTCTGCTTCAATTTCTTCAATCTCTGCTCTTGCTTCGTCAATCATCTTTAAAAGCTGCTGAATTTTACCTGTAAGTTCCTTTGCTTTGTCGAAATACATATCTTTAGTATATACCGATTCGTCAGCAACTGAAGCCTTGATACGTTCAATAAGGTCTCCACCGTCAGCAACACCCATTGAGAGAAGAATTCTGATGTTATTGAGAATGTTCGGGTTACCCTTTAAGAGAATGTCTGCAAAGCCTTCATTAGTTTTGGGGAAGCCCAGCATATAGTCGCCCATATTAGTCTTTACACCTTTATCATCCTCAACATAATAGTAGTTGAGCTGACGGTAAGCGTTAAGTGCTTCCTTTTTGCCTGCCTTGTAATTTTCAGCAAACTCCTTAGCAGCAATACGGATATTGTTTACCTCTGAGCTGTACTGATCAAGAGCATCCTGAAAAATTGTTTCATAGTCAGAAACATTGAAACCGCCTTTCATGTTCATAACCTTTACGTCTGTGATAGCGTCATCAACATTTGTTGACTTCATGTAGCCGAGATAAACAGCCTTGTCACCACCGGGGTTAAGGTTTTTATCAAGGATTGTGTAGCCTGCACCTGTGAGAAGATTTTTAGCTTCATCTTCAGTAGCAGCCTCTGCCATTTTGAGATCACTTAAATAATAAGTTACTCGACCTGCGCTTGCGGGCATCATCATTGTTACACACATTGTGACAACAAGAAGCATGCAGATTAACACCTTTGCTAATTTCATAAATAACATCTCCCTTTTTGTTAAGATAGATTTCATTATACACACAATGTCTTACAAACTTCTTACAAATTAAGTTTGATTTTTATTTTTCGTAAAAAAAGTCACCCGAAATTATCGGATGACTTTAATCAGTTTATTTATCAGTTTTCCTTTTTACGCTTGATAAGTGACATAATGCACATACCAAGACCCATACCTGCAACACCGCTGATAGCTACTAAGCCGTAACCAAACATACTGCCGATCACAGTGGGAACTGAAGTTTCAGCTGTTTTCTTATTGTTTGAGTTACCGAAAGCAACAAAGATATTCTCTGTATTTTCGTTATCGTTGAAGGAGTTAAGGTCGTAACAGTTAACTGCACCAAATCCTGCAACGGGTGTATACTTGCCGAAGTTTTCAGCTGAATCAATGAAGTATCCTGTTGCGGTCATACACTTACCTGCTTCAAAGCTCTTTGTGTAGTAAATTGCGTTCCACTGCTTACCGCTGTAACCGTTTGTATCACCGGGCTTTTCAGCAGTTTTGCCACCGTCACTGTAAAGTGAATTTACAGCAGTGTAGTTAATGAATCTGTTACCGTTTGCAGTTGAAACTGTGTCAACCATATTTGCAGGAATCTTTGTGTACTTGGGGTTGTATGTGTTAACGATCTTGCTGATTGAATAAACACCGAAAAAGATCATTGCAAGACCCGCTGCAACACCAAGAGATGAGAATATAACAGCACTTGTTGAAACTTGATGGCTGGCATTCAAATCATCTATTACGTCAAGCCATTCATTTTTTCCTCTGGTAGACAGATCTTTAAACTTATTAGTTGTATCATTGATCTCCCTTTCAAACCATGCTACCCTTTTCTTAGCATCATTGAGTTTTGCCAATTGTTCCGGAGTCCATTCCCCTTTTCCAACAGCCTTATCAAGGAAGTGGAGTGAAGTAAGAACGAGAGCAATACCGCCAACGCTGACGAGGGATGAAATTGTGATATCACCTGCCATATTACCTGTGAAACAAGCAAACCAGCTATTACCCGATGCTGCTTCTTCTCTCAATGCATCGGATGTAACACCTACTGCACCTTCAAGAAGATCCATATCTGTGCCGAGGTAAACTGACATAGGCTCAAGATTTTCTTCAGTTTCAGCGAGTTTTGCTTCAAGCTCTTCGTCGCTCATTTCAACAGCATTATAAACAAGTACTGAATGTATCTGGCCTGATACAGCCATAGCACGCTGACCGGGAGTCATAGCTTCAATGAAGGGATAAAGAAGCTTGTAGTCAACATCTGTTGTTGTTTCGAAATAATCGCTGTAATTTGTGTCGCCGCAAGGAATTGTTGATAAAACAAGATCAAAGCTGCTAAGCAGACTGACAATATAACCGGGCATAACTAATGACGCATCTTTTTCTTCCTGAGTCATTTCAGTATCAGCTTCGATTTCTGCAATTTCAGCTTCAGCATCAGCGAGCATTTTCTTTAACTGCTGAATTTTGCCTGCAAGCTCCTCTGCGTCATCGAAATACTTTGCTTTTGTATAAACCTCTTCGTCTGCAACCGCTGTCTTGATACGCTCGATAAGGTCACCGCCATCGGCAACACCCATAGAAAGAAGGATGCGGATGTTGTTGAGAATGTTAGGGTTACCCTTGAGAAGGATGTCTGCAAAGTCCTTGTTATCTGAAGGGAAGTTAAGCATATAGTCACCCATATTGGTCTTTACACCTTTGTCATTCTCAACATAGTAATAGTTGAGCTGACGGTAAGCAAGCTGAGCTTCCTTTTTACCTGCCTTGTAGTTTGCAGCGAATTCATTTGCCGCAATACGAAGGTTGTTAACCTCTGAGCTGTATGTATCCATTGCTTCCTCGAAGATGGTTTCATAGTCAGAGATATTGAAGCCGCCGTTCATATTCATAACTTTTACGTCAGTGATGGCATCGTCAACATTTTTTGACTTCTTGTAGCCGAGATAAACTACCTTGTCACCGCCGGGGTTAAGGTTTTTGTCAAGGATTTCATAGCCTGCAGCTGTGAGAAGCTGTTTTGCTTCGTCTACTGTGGCTGCTTCTGCCATTTTGAGGTCACTTAAATAATAAGTTACTCGACCTGCGCTTGCGGGCATCATCATTGTTACACACATTGTGGCAACAAGAATCATGCTGATTAGTACTTTTAATAATTTCATCTGTAATTGTCTCCTCTCGTGTTTTTAAACAATATTTTCACTTTCACGCTTTTTCTTAAGTTTTACATAAATAACTGCACCTGCTGCGGCAACAAGAAATGCAGCAATTACCACAACGGAGCCTGTGCCGAGCATTGAGCCCATATACGATAAATTTGATTTCAATTCACGGCAAGCGATAAGATAAATATAATCACCGCCTGCAGACTCATTAACATCCTGAGCTACTGCATTCTGATTTGTAACAATGTCTTCTCTGTACAGAATGTTGCCGTCGCGATGCTCCATGTAGCCCCGGAAGGTTTCATCGCCTACCTTAATGTCAATCAAGGGACTGGTATTTACAATATCAGACCTTTTGGTTGAATAGAGGTAAATATACTCGCCGCCTGCTTTATAGTTCAGGTCAAGATTTGAAACAAGTGTAAACTGATTCCAGTTCTGATCCGGATTTTTACTATCATTAGTCAGTGTGAGAGCGTAGATAGCATCGTTTTTATCCACAGTACGCTTCATGCCGAGATAAATATACATACCGCCTGCATCTTCATTAAGATCCTTTTTGATGATATCTGTATAGCCAGCTTCAAGAAGTTTGGTTGCCGCCTGAAGCTCGTCATCTCCATAAGCAAGCTCAATCTTTTGAATATAAGGCTTATCAGCACCCTCTCGCTTGAATGAAAGCTGATTGCCGTGCATGAAATAGTCATCTTCAACGAAGATTTCAGTTCCGCCTGCTTTCTCATTTTCATTGTAAGCAGTTATAAATTGCTTGTTATCCATTGTGAGTACAGGCTCAAAATCACCATAAGAGAACATATCGGACATCTTGATTTCTGTAATCGGGGCACCTAAAGCAGGGTGGTTTGAAACATAGACATAAACCTGACGCTCAAGAGCACAGTCGGCATCGCTCTTATTACCCTGTTCAGTAAGACTTGCAAGAGATACACGTGTATATTTAACAGGGAAGGTTTCACCGTCATATGTAATAGTTCTATTGATTTCCGGTTCGGGACGCTCTCCCTTTTTGGCAATATAGAGTCTGATATCAGTAAGTGCTTCACTTGCCTTATCGGATCTCTGGATACCCACATAGGTGTAATTTGCATTTTCTATATCGTCATCCTCATCGAATTCGGTATTGATGTTAATTCTGTAAGTGGTTGTTGCACCTTTACCGAAAAGGCTATTTTCAACAACTGCCTTGCTTATGTTTTCACAAAGAATTTCTTCATCTGTTTTGCTGTTCTTGATGTTAGATTCGCGGATTTCTTCTCTTGATTCAATATAGATAGCTGATACGTACTTTCCTTCTTTGGGATTGCTCAGAGCAACTGTCTTTCCGTTTTCTGTTTTTTCATTGCGGAAATACATATATACCTTATCATAAAGAACGGCTTTTACATCCTCAGAACTTAAACCGCCTAATGTTGCACGCACACCGATAACTGCATCACCGTGTGAAGGAACAATGTTTGCAGGCTTAGTACTGTCACCTATCATACAGATAACAGGTGTGAAGTTTGAAGGAATTTCACCTGTACCCAAAGGTGTTTTGGAAAGGATAATGTCATTCACTGTAAGAGGTGTTCTGCCTGCCTGATAACCTGAAAGGTAAAGTGCACTCATCTTGCTGTTATATAACACCTGAGTGATATCCTGATTGAATACATATTCCTCTGAGTGTACTGCCGTACGTTGGGAAGGAGAAAGATCCTGATACCATGCATCAGCCTTACCGTAGCTGTTTTTTGAGCTATAGTAGGTAATAGTGCTGTTTTCATGTGCAAAATAATAGGAATAATAGTCTCCGAACTCTTTTTTATTATTATCGCCCTTATAAGGGAACTTCTTTCCTGTATAGCAAGTACTGTTGTAGCTGAGTTCGGCAGCGGCAAGCACATAGCCCACATTAGCGTAATCAACTGAATCAGCAAATCTGTCCAGACCGTTACTCTTATTAGCTGTAACACCGTAGATTGCACGGTACGGGTTTTTGGTAGTGGTGTATTTGTATGCCAGGTTGACATAGTTGTTGGAACCACTGCTGTTTCTTCCGGGGAAATAGAAGTGGGTCTGAGAATCGAAATCCAAGAACTGCTCCCCATAGTTCTGAACCTTATAAGCTCTGTAGCTGTCAACACTGTTTTCAAACATATCGGTCTCATCAAAATATTCAATAGGATGACTGTAACCTGTATCTGATGTAAATGTATTGTAGTAATAAACATCACTCTTGATACCTGCAAGGTAATCGGGACCTGCTGTAAAGGTGGTTTCGGGCATAAAGTAAAGTCTGTAATCAGTTCTGCCCAATGTATGTGCCATACCGCCTGAGAACTCATTTACGGGTTCATATCCGAGATTTGCATCGGGAAGGACATTTTTTTCATAAACTGCAAGATGCAGAACAGGAGGTGCAGG
>JAZRJR010000035.1:0-9582 GCA_045645885.1 Acutalibacteraceae bacterium
TACAACATTTGGTTCTGATTCAAAAGTTGGAGGCATCTCTGCAACAGAAAATCTTTATAACCGTTGGAATGAAAAATCAAAGGCATTTGAGCTTTCATACGGTTATACCTACGGTATGTGGGAGGACCAGAACGACAATAACCTACCGTTAAAGATTAACTATATTGACTGGAGTAAGCTGGGTAATGAATTAGATTCTTCTGTTTCATACTTAAAAAATAACCTGCCTATGTCATCTTTGGGCGGAACAATGACTTACAGAACCGACTCCTACAATACTGAAATCACTCAGATTTATCCCATGTATGACCTCAAGAGAATCAGATTTGAAGGCAACGGTGCATATACCCTCGGCATCGGAGGTAAGCTTGACCTTAATACAGTAAACGTAATTGGTCTTAACAAATTTGATATGCCGTATTACGGCTTCCTTGGTCGTATGGGTGCTTGGCAGCTTTGCGATAAAGACGGTAACGATTTACCCGCTTATGAAGCAGGAAAGGGTATTACTATTGAGCCCACACCTACAACTCAGACAATTATTGCAAATGAACTTGGTGACTATTATCTTCGTTTTGATATTGATGAGGAGTATTACACAAAGGCAGTTGACAGAAAGACTTACATCACCAACGATGACCTTGAAATGACTACTATCATGAAGGTTTCAGTTACAGATACAGGTAACAACCACACCTGCCGTCCCGGTGGCTGGATAACTTACATTCCCGCCAACTGCGTTGTTGAGGGTGAACGCTACAGAAACTGTCTGACTTGCTCCAAGCGTATGGCAACGGAGGTTATTCCTAAGGCAGACCATATTCCTGTTGAGTCAGTTACACCTGCAACCTGCACTACAGACGGCAGCAAAACAACTACTTGTCTTACCTGCAAGGCTATTATTTCAAACGAAGTAATTCCTGCAAAGGGTCACGGCAGCACTTACGCAGTAACAACTGTAGTACCTACTTGTATCCGTGACGGTGAAAAGGCTCTTTATTGCCTTGATTGTAATAAGCTTATCGGTTCAGAAACAATAGCAAGCTCAGGCCACGGCAACGGTGTATGGAAGATTGACTTTGAAGCTACACCTGAGCACGAAGGTCAGATGACAAAGTATTGTTCAACCTGTAATATGGCTCTTGAAAGCAAAACCTTTGCGTACCATACACATTCTTACACTGCTTGGGGTATGAACGGAAACGGTACTCACACAAGAAGCTGTTATCTGTGTAGCTTTACCGAAACAGCTAACTGTGATTACAATGAGACAGTTACTGATGCAACTTGTCTTGTAGACGGTGAAACTACATATAAGTGTAAGGATTGTAACTATAAATATACCGAAACAAATTCATATGCACAGGGTCATACATGGGATACATGGACTGCAAGCGATGACGGATATCACAGTGCATCTTGTATGGTATGCGGTGAAACAGAAAGAACAGTGCACGTCTTTGTGGAATATATCCCCAACAACGATGCAACAAAGGATTCAGACGGCACAAAAACAGCTACCTGCGTTGTTTGCGCTGCGAAGGATACTGTAATCGACGAAGGCTCAAAGCTTCCCGCTGATCCTGACGAACCTGATGAACCTGATACACCCGACACTCCCACAGACAAAGCTTGTGACCACCTTTGCCACAAGGGCGGATTTGTCGGCTTTATCTGGAAGATTGTACAGTTCTTCTGGAAGCTGTTCAAAATGAATCCTGTATGTGAATGCGGTGCAGCTCATTATTGATAAAACTTAATAAATAACTTACCGCCGGGGAGAAATCCTCGGCGGTTGCTGTTATGTAAGGGTGTTTCTAAAATACGATGTACTGCCATGATGTTCACCCAAAAGTGAACCGAAGCCCGAAAACCCTTGTAAAATCAAGGGTTTTCGCCTTTTTATGCCGAAAAATTCGACTGTTTCCCAATAGTCCTAAAATGCCGGTTTTTCAAGACCACTCAAATTTGAACTGTTATTCGCAAATTTAATAAAAATACCATACATAAGCCCTGTTTTAAAGAAATTAGATTTCAATAAAATAGGTCTTTTTTGTTGCTTTGAAAATTCTAGTAATCCGAACCATTGTTGTTCGATTATGTGTTGCTTCGTTTTTGTTTTATGTAGTTTTTATTCGATTTCTCGCTATTTTTAAATTTAATGCTACACAAAAATCTGAAATTGGGATATCTTCAATAAGAGAATAATTCAAGGAAAATTTTTTTGATAAGTTAAAAAATTTTTACACCTGCCATTATTTGTAAGAGGTTTGTAATATGCAGCGGAGTATAATGAAATAATCAAAGCTATGAAAACGGCAAGAACATACTTACCATGATTTAAAAAAATTAAAGGAGATAACTGAAATGATTTTCGAAATCAAAAAAATACAGAAAAAACTACTATTGTGATTGCAGGAAGACTTGACACAACCACTGCACCCGATTTTGATAAAACCATTAACGAAGACATCGTAGAAACCGATAATCTTGTTCTCGATTTTAAAAAGCTCGAGTACATCTCAAGTGCGGGTCTTCGTGTTCTTCTTTCTGCACAGAAGAAAATGCAGAAACTCGGAACTATGAAGCTCATAAACGTTTGCGAAGATGTTATGGAAGTATTTGAAATGACGGGCTTCTCGGATATTTTGACAATCAAATAAAAAGTATACGAAGAGATATAATTATACTATTTGGAGGTAGCAAGTGTGGAAAAAATGAAGTATAAGCTGGGCGTGATGGATCTGTATCCTATCGCTGCCAATAAAACTCAAATCGAAAACAATCCTTTTGCTCAGGTTAAGCTTAAGGAGCCGGTGGATGAAGAGCGCTTATATGCAGCAGTGAAGCAATCACTGTGTGATCATCCGCTGTTTGCCTGCACACTGCGATATGAGAAAGAATATTATCTTGAAACCAACGAAAAAGAATTTTCGTTGATCCGCACATCCGAAGAAAACAGACCTCTTGCCTTTGGTGATGCCACAAACGGATTTTTGTGGCAGATGTGTTATGATCAATACACCATTTCTTTTGAATGGTGCCACGCAATCAGTGACGGCAGAGGCGGATTTGCATTCTTTTCCTCGGTGTTGTGCCATTATTTTGGCGTGGACAAGCCGGTAGAGCCTGCATTTGAACTTGGACTCGAAAGCTTCTATAACAAAGAAGAGAAGGGTATTCCTCAAAAGAAACAGGAAAAGGGTTTTGCAGCCAATGCACTTCCCTTTATTAAACGTGGTTATCGAACAGATTGCCACATTCTGAAAGTGCCGATGAAAGAGGTGCTTACCGCTGCAAAGAAGAATGATTCCTCTCCGGCGGCGGTACTTCCTCCTTTGATTTCTATGGCACTGCGCAAACATATGGATCCAAAGGTAAAGAACAAAAATGTTAGTTGCAATGTGGTTGTTGACTGTCGTGGTCCAATGCGCTTTCAGACGATGCATAACTGCATCATCTCCAAGAACATTACCTATATTGACCGTTATGACACAATGGATTTTGCTCTCGTCAGCACGATTTACCGAGCACTTCTCGACCTTGCTGTGCAGCCGGAAAACATTGTTAAGGCGGCAACAGAAACTGTAGATATGATAAGACCAATCGTTGCCGTAAAGCCTCGCTTCCTGCAAAAAGCTATGGCAAAGGTTGTTGCCGGTACGATGAAACATTCGGACAGCAATTTCACGTTCACCTATCTTGGCAAAATGGATTTGCCGGATGAAGTGATATCCGGACTTGATGACTTCTATTTCCGCTCCTGGACAGATTTCGGCGAATGTAACGTTGCCGCTGTTGATTTTGGTGGTACGCTGATTTTGAACATTTGCGAAAACTATCAGGACAAGCAGATCATTCCCGATCTGATTGATATTTGCAAAACCGTAGGTATTCATTTTGAAATAGCAGATGAGCTTACCTATGAACAGGCGAATTTGAGACTTTCGATCTGAAGCACGAAGCATCCAAACAGCAGAAAGGCTGCTATGAAGATTTATGAATAATGTGATTAACCGCCGGGGAAAAATCCTCGGCGGTAGCTGTTATATAAGGGCGGTTCAGATTCTTGTGATTGTCTCAGCTTACTATTCAAGATCTCTGTACTTCTTCGGACTCATACCAAACTGTTTTGCGAATATTCTGTGAAAATAGCTTTTGTTTTCATAGCCTACAGCCTTTGAAATCTCGTCAACACCTATTTTTGTGCTTTTCAGAAGATACGCCGCCTGAGACAGTCTTTTATCCTGCAAAAGCTCGGTGTAGGTTTTACCCGTCTGATTCTTTATTTCGTGGCTTAACCAATAAAAATCATAATGCAGCAGCTTTGCCGCTTCGGTAAGGCTGCTGTTTTTGTAGTTTTCTTCTATATATTTGAAAATCTGAAGTATGGCTGCCTCTTCCTTTGACTGGTATGCAAGCTTGTCCGTATGATTGAGCAGCTGCATAAAAAGAAGTCCCATAGTGGTTTGGTTTATATTCCTTTTGTTTGATGTATTGCTTGTAAGTGTCCACAAGAGATTTTCAATAAGATTCTGCACAGGAAGAACATCGGAAACCTTAAAGTGCAGATAGCCCGGATTTTCTTCTTTGAAAAGCGACTCAATCAGGAACTTTTTTAAGGGCGTCTCTTCGGCGCCTAACATTTCAAGTGTCTTATCGAAAAATTGAGGGAGAATAATAAAATTAACAGCTATATCATTGCCCGATGCAGGAAGAATTTCCTGCTTTGCGTTCTGACCGAGAAAAAGAAGCTCTCCTTCTGAAAGGTCAATAGTTTTACCGTTTATGATATGAGTGGTCTTGCCGGTGCACATATACACCACCTCGACAAAATCGTGAGTGTGTTCGGGGAAGTGAATAAATCTTGTGTGAGTTCTGATTGTAATGAGCTTTCCGTCTTTGAGAAGCTTTCTTGAAGAAATAATATTGTCGTCATTTTCTGTATAAATACTGCTGTCTACTGTATTTCTGCCGTCAAGTATTGCCTGTTCTTCATCGGTTATTGGAATAAGCTCTTTCAGAATTTCCAGGTTTATCATAGAATCACCTCTGTGAGATTATACATTTTTATGATGTGAAAATCAATACAAATAAGGACACTTTTTTAAGCAAATAAGGACCTTTAAATTTGAGACGATCGGTGATATTATTATAATGAATTATTCTGAAGAGTATTTAATATCAGGCTTAAGGAGGGTATGCGGATGAACACTTATTATTTAGCTATAGATATCGGAGCATCTTCAGGCAGACATATTCTGGGATGTGTTGAAAACGGAAGGCTGAACCTTGAAGAAATCTATCGCTTTGACAATAATATAAAAAACGAAAACGGCACTCTTATCTGGGATGTTGAAAGCCTTTTTACCCAGGTGAAAGCAGGCATTAAAATGTGCAGGGAAATCGGAAAAATTCCGAAAACAATTGCCATTGATACCTGGGGTGTTGATTATGTGCTTCTTGACGGAAATAAAAAGGAAATTCTTCCTGCGGTATCATACCGTGACGGCAGAACAGGTGAAGCAGTAAAAGAGGTAAATGAAATAATCTCACAGGCAGAGCTTTATTCACGAACGGGTATACAAAAGCAGAGCTTCAATACAATTTATCAGCTTTACTGCGACAAGAAAAGCGGAAAGCTACAAAGTGCAAAGCACTTTCTTATGATGCCTGAATATCTTTCATTTAAGCTTACTGATGAAATCCGTAATGAATATACCAATGCAACCACTACTAACCTGGTTAATGCCGAAAGTAAAAAATGGGACAAATATATTCTTGATATTCTCGGTATACCGTATGAAATTTTTTGTGAGCTTTCACTTCCGGGTACAGTCGTGGGAGGCTTTTCAGAGCAGGTCAAAGAAGAGCTCGGTTTTGAAAGTACGGTTATTCTCTGTCCTTCGCATGATACGGCATCAGCTGTAGCAGCTTGTCCTATTGATGAAGAAAGCGTATATATTTCATCGGGAACGTGGAGCCTTATCGGCACAGAAAATACTTACCCTGTGCTCAGTGAAAAAGCACAGACGGCTAACTTTGCAAATGAGGGCGGAATTGAATACCGTTTCCGTTTCCTTAAAAATATTATGGGTATGTGGCTGTTTCAGAATATCCGCAGAAATATAAACAAAGAGCTTAGCTATGATGAAATGATGAAGCTTGCAAAAGAAAGCTCTTTCACAGAAAAAATCGACCCCAATGATAATTCCTTCCTTGCTCCCGAAAATATGATTGAGGTGGTAAGAATTTATCTCGGTAAGCCTGATTTACCTCTCGGTGATGTGCTTTCAAGTGTTTACCATTCACTTGCAGCGTCCTATAAAAAAGCAACCGAAGAAATTGAAGATATCAGCGGCAAAGAGATTAAGGCAATACATATTGTCGGCGGCGGCAGTAAGGATAAATACCTCAATAAGCTTACGGCAGAGTACACAGGAAAAAAAGTCTTTACGGGACTTATGGAGGCTACGGCAACGGGCAACATTCTTTCTCAGATTATGAGTGACAAAAAAATAACTCTCGCAGATGCAAGAGAGATAATCAAATCAACCTTTGATGTTAAGGAGGCAGACTGATGTCACGATACAGTGAAGCTAAAGAGATTTATGCAGGATACGGCATTGATACAGAAAAGGCACTTGAAAAGCTTGAAAATACCTGTATTTCCGTTCATTGCTGGCAGGGTGATGATGTAATAGGTTTTGACAGTAAAGAGGCTCTTTCCGGCGGAATTCAGACCACAGGTAATTACCCCGGTAAGGCAAGAACTCCTGAGGAGCTTATGGCAGATTATGACAAGGCGTTTTCACTTATGCCAGGCAGAAAGAAATTGAATCTTCACGCATCTTATGCAATTTTTGAAGATGGTGAAATTGCAGGCAGAGATAAGATAGAGCCGAAGCACTTCAGAAAATGGGTGGACTTTGCAAAGGAAAGAAATATGGGTATTGATTTTAACCCCACATTTTTTTCGCACCCTATGGTAAAGGATAATCTTACTCTTTCCTCTCCTGACGAAGAGGTGCGTACATATTGGGTAAATCACGGTAAGGCCTGCCTTAAAATTGCAGAATACTTTGCCGAAGAGACAGGTATACCCTGTGTTATGAATATATGGATTCCCGACGGCTACAAGGATATTCCTGCCGACAGACTTTCTCCGAGAGAAAGATTTAAAAAAAGTCTTGATGAAATTTTAAATACACCTTACAATAAAGAGAAGGTATATGTAACTCTGGAATCAAAGGTGTTCGGTATCGGTCTTGAAAGCTATACTGTAGGCTCGGCTGAATTCTGTCTTTCCTATTCTGATTATAAGGGTATCACACCTCTTATGGATAACGGTCATTATCATCCTACGGAAATGGTTAGTGATAAGATTTCTTCACTTCTTCTCTTCAACGAAAAGATAGCTCTTCATATTACAAGAGCAGTGCGTTGGGACAGTGACCATGTAGTTATCTTTGACGATGAAACAAAAGAGATTGCAAAGGAAATCGTGAGAAACAATGCTCTCGACAGAGTGTTTATTGCAACAGATTATTTCGATGCTTCAATCAACCGCATTTCTGCCTGGGTAACAGGTGTCAGAAGCGTGCAGAAGGCTCTTCTGTTCGCACTTTTACAGCCCGACGAAAAGCTGAAGCAGTTACAGAATGAAAGCAACTTCACAGAGATTATGTATCTTCAGGAAGAAATGAAAACTGCACCCTTCGGTGATGTGTGGAATGAATATCTCGAAAGGGAAAATGTACCTGCAGGTTATCTTACGGAAGTTAAAAAATACGAAGAGAAAGTACTGGTGAAAAGAATATGAAGGATATACTGACAGCTCCCTTTGTGGAGGAAATGAAAAAGACCACCGCCAATATGTACCGTCTCGGCTGGGATGAAAGAAACGGCGGTAACATAAGCTATATGCTCGAGGAAAATGAGGTAGGGGAGTATCTTGACCTTAATAATGTAATCCGTACAATTCCTACGGGCTTTGATGCAACCGATCTTATAGGCAAGATTTTCATCGTTACGGGTACGGGTAAATACTTCAAAAATGTTGAGGATGATCCTGAAACAAACCTTGGTATTATCCGCATCTCTGAGGACGGCACAACGGCTGAGCTTCTCTGGGGCTACAAGGACGGTGGCAGATTTACAAGTGAGCTACCCGCACATCTTATGAGCCATATGGCAAGGCTCAAGGTTGACCCCGAAAACAGAGTTGTAATGCACTCGCATCCGACACATACCCTCGCTATGAACTATGTTCACGAGCTTGACGAAAAGAAATTCACTCATACCCTTTGGGAAATGTGTACCGAATGTATTGTTGTTTTTCCTGACGGTGTAGGTGTACTTCCCTGGATGCTTTGCGGTACAAACGAAATTGGTGAGGCTACTGCAAAGAAAATGGAAGAGTTCAGACTTGTTGTATGGGGAATGCACGGCATTTACGGCGCAGGTAAAACGATGGACGAAACCTTCGGTCTCATTGAAACCGTTGAAAAGGCTGCTCAGATTTATATGCTCACAGCACATCTGCCGAGAGTTAATACCATTAAAGATGAAGAAATGGTGGAGCTTGCGGAGTTTTTCGGTGTCAATTACAGAAAGGATTTTCTGAATATATAAGCAACCCGACAAATAATTGTTTGCGGAGGATGAATTTATGAATGTAAAGGAATATATCGAGACTAATTGGGATAATACAACCCGTTTCTTTACAGAGGATGATGATACATTAATAGGCTTGCCGCATCCGTATACTGTGCCCTGTATAGAAGGGCATTTTCAGGAAATGTATTATTGGGATGTTTATTTTACAAATGTAGGTCTGATAAAATCGGGACGCTTGTCACAGGCAAAAAATAATGTGGATAATATGTGTTATCTGATAAATAAATTCGGATTTGTTCCTAACGGAAACCGCACTTATTATCTTTCCCGTTCACAGCCTCCCTTTCTCTCTCAGATGGTTCGCTGCATTTATGAAAAAACGGGAGATATTCAGTGGCTGAGTACCTGCTATAAGGCGCTTGAAAAAGAGTATGAATTCTGGGAAAATGAACGTCAGACACCCTGCGGACTTAACCGATATTATGGTAAGTTCACTTATGATGAGCTGATGGACTTCAGCGGACTTTTATGTAAACGTTTCAATATTGAAAAGCCTGCTGATGAAGGCACTGCAGAGTGTTACGGTAAGGCTATGTATTCCTTTGCAGAAAGCGGTTGGGATTGCAACAGCCGTATGGGGCTTGACTGTTATAATTATGCTTGGGTGGATTTGAATGCTTTGCTTTTCGGTATGGAAAGGGATATGGCGTTTTTTTCTACCGAGCTTAAAAACGGATGCGAGGCAATGTGGAATGAAAAAGCAGAGAACAGACGAAAGCTTATGACAAGGCATTTATGGAATGATGCATTGGGTGCTTTTTGTGACTATAATTTTACCGTCGGTAAGCAAGCTGATATTATATCGGCCGCACAGTTTTATCCATTATTTTCAGGTGTATGCACTAAAGAGCAGGCTGAACGCACGGTAGAATTATTATCTGAAATCGAAGCAGAGTTCGGTGT
>JAZRJR010000036.1:0-26394 GCA_045645885.1 Acutalibacteraceae bacterium
TAACTCAGCAGCCTTTTGGCTACTGAGTTTTGGTGCGAGAGACGGGACACGTCTTTGCTTCGCAAATCCTACCTCCTCGTCGACCCAATGCTTCGCATTCGGTACCCGACTTCGGACTTCGAAACTAAAAACAGTCCACCGGACTGTTTTCTTAACGTTTCTCACCCTCTTAGGGTTCAAGTCCCTTTTAGTTTTCAGAAAACGAGATAAAAAAATAACTCAGCAACCTTTTGGCTACTGAGTTTTGGTGCGAGAGACGGGACTTGAACCCGTACGAGCTGCCCCACACGCCCCTCAAACGTGCGCGTCTGCCGATTCCGCCACTCTCGCATATTAACTTGTCGTTCTCACGACTGCCTGAATAATATAACACAAAAATAAAGCTTTGTCAACACTTTTTCTGAATTTTTTAAAATCTTTTTTTGTGAGATGAAGCAGTGCTCTATTATAAGAAAATTCATAAAAAAAGGGGGTTAAAATGATTGACTTTTAATATCTATAATTATATAATTTTCTTTAGGTATGAATTCAGACGGATTCATATGACCATATTATAAAGGAGGCGGCTTTGTGAAAAATCTCGGTTACTATAACGGTAAATTCGGTGAAATTGAAGAAATGTCAATACCTATGAATGACAGAGTATGCTTTTTCGGTGACGGCGTTTACGATGCGACCTATAGCCGTAACTATAAGATTTTCACTCTCGATGAGCATGTAGACCGCCTTTATAACAGTGCCTCCCTTCTCGGTATGAATATTGCCGAGTCGAAGGATGAGATGAAATCTATCCTCAATGAAATGGTCAGCAAAATGGACACAGGTGAAAATTTTGTGTATTGGCAGGTAACACGAGGCTCAGGTCTTCGTAACCATGTTTTCCCTGAAAATGCAAAAACAAATCTGTGGATTACAATTTCACATAGAGACATCGTTGATACTTATAAAAAAGTAAAGCTTATCACAATGGAGGATACACGTTTTCTTCATTGTAACATAAAAACTCTTAATCTTATTCCCTCTGTTATTGCATCTGAAAAAGCGAAGCAGGCTGGCTGTGACGAAACGGTTTTCCATCGTGGCGACAGAGTTACGGAATGTGCTCACAGTAATGTGCATATAATAAAAGACGGAGTGTTCATAACTGCACCCACAGACAATCTTATTCTGCCGGGTATTGCAAGAGCTCACCTTATAAAGGCGTGCAGAAAGCTCGGTATTCCCGTTTCGGAAACACCGTTTACCGTAGCTGAACTTATGGATGCAGACGAAATCATCATTTCCTCTGCAGGCTCGCTTTGCCTTGCAGCAGAGGAGATTGACGGCAAAAAGGCAGGGGGCAGAGCTCCTGAAATTCTAAGAAAGCTTCAGGACGAGGTTCTTCGTGAATTTATGGAAGAAACAAACTGATACTATAGATATAAATTTTCAGGAAAGGAGAGATAATATGGCTGAATTCTGCAGAAGCTATGCAAAAATTAACCTTGGTGCAATTGATCGCAACTTAAGTGAAATTAAAAGAGTTATCGGTGAAGATGTTAAAACTCTTGCAGTTGTGAAGGCTGATGCTTACGGTCACGGTCTTGTGCCTGTTTCAAAGCACATTGAAAGCAGAATCGACTACTTTGCTGTGGCTACTGTTGAAGATGCACTTGATCTTAGAGCAAGCGGTATTGACAAGCCGATTATCATTCTTTCTTTTACAAGTCCTCTCCAGTATGCTGAGCTTATCGAATATGATATAACAGCCACAATATATAATCTTGATGAAGCAAAACAGCTCTCTGACCTTGCAGAGAAGAAAGGCAAGAAAGCTACCGTTCATGTGCCCATTGATACAGGTATGGGCAGAATCGGTTTCACTCCCGACGAAAAGGGTGCTGATGCCGTTGAGCAGATTTCAAAAATGAAGGGTATTTATCTTGAAGGTCTTTTCAGCCACTATGCAATGGCAGACTATGAGGACAAAACCGAAGCAGAAAAGCAGACTGTTCTTTTTGACAGCTTCATTGAGCTTCTCGATAAAAAAGGTATAGAAATTCCCATAAAGCATATGAACAACAGCGCAGGCACAATGGAGCTTCCAAAAAAGTATGATATGTGCCGTGTGGGTATTGCTCTTTACGGACTGTACCCCTCAGATGAAATGGACAGAGAGAATATAAAGCTCAGTCCTGCTATGGAGGTTTTCAGCCATATAGTTCATCTGAAAACTGTAGAAAAGGGTACAAAAATCGGTTACGGCCATATTTATGAAGCACCCGAAGAAAGAAGAATTGCAACGGTTTCTATCGGCTATGCCGACGGCTACAAAAGAGATCTTACAGGCAAGGGATATATTCTTGTGAACGGCAGAAAAGCTCCCATTACAGGCAAAATCTGTATGGATCAGTTTATGGCTGATGTTACGGACATACCTGACCTTAAGGTAGGGGATGAGGTTGTGATTATGGGTAAAGACGGTGATGAAGAAATTTCAGCCGAAATGCTCGGCGCAATGTCACACAGCTTCAACTATGAAATCATCTGCAGCTTTATGCCGAGAGTTAAAAGAGTTTATGTGAATGAATAAAAAAATAAATGACAGCCTTCATATTTGAAGACTGTCGTTTTTGTTTTGGTGAGGATGAGTGGGCTCGAACCACCGACCCCTTGCATGTCAAGCCCGCCTGACGGCGTTAAGGTACGATTTTCATAGCATTTTTCTTGCTTTTAATAATCATTATTTCGGTTTTTCGAGCAAGTTGTTGACCCATAAAAGTCGAACAAATAAACCAATTACAGTATAATCCAAAAGTAGAAGAAAAGCAACAGGTCTGAAGCAACTAATTAACAACTTTTTTGAATCATTATAGCAACTATATAACTACTAAATAAAAAGAAAGATGCAACTTTTTTGAAAAAAGTTTGTATCTTTTTGATTTTTGCATTTATAACGACTGCAAAATAGCAGGGTCATGGTATACTTTAGTCACAGCAAAGGGAGAGAACACCAAATACAAAAAGCCGCAAGGAGTGAACAAAAACAAAAGGCGAACGGTTGAAATCCTGAATGCTGAGCATAAAAAATAAGGTAGCGACTTACCGCTTAATATTAAAAACTAGGGCAGCGACCTACCGCTTATAAAGAAAGGAACTAATACCATGAATATTAACTACGAAAAGAAGACAATCGAATTGACAAAGGCAGAATCAAAAGAAGCAGGAAACCCCACAAGTGCAAAGTTTGAAGAGCTCATGAAGTACCGCTCAGTATTCCCCGACTTCACAATCATCATTAAGAAAACCCAAGTTAAGAGAGATACATACAAAGGTCTTGGCTACGAATATATGGAAAACTACATCAAGGCTCACGATAACAATGATGAAAACTTAAAAGAGTTCTATAAGCTCAGAGGTATGAATGAAAAGGGTGAAAAAGATGTTCTTATCGAAGAACACACATACGGTGAAATTAAGATGTGGTTCTTAAGCACATACCCTGAAATCGAGAAGTTCAATGAAGAAACCAACAAGAAACTCAAAGAAATCAAAGCCAAGAGAGCCGAAGCTCGCAAGGCTGCTTAATTAGAAAAAGGAAGGTATAATACAATGGCTAAAGTAAGAAAGAACCCCGCAAGATTCGACCACGAAAATCATGAAATCGTTCTTTACAAGTGGTTTGCTGAAAAATCTAAGAATCCAAGAAATCCTGAATTTAAAATGCTTATCAGTTATACAACAAGTTTTCCGACATACAAAATTGTAATCCGTGATGATATAGAAGTAAATTCAAGCCAAGAGCATTACAATGGTTTAACCTATGAGTATATGAAATGGTACATCGGAAAATACGAACCAAAAGAAACAAGAGAAGAGGTTCTTAGTGAACTTGAAAGTAGAATAGATATAAGCAAGTGTCACTCAAAGGGTCGCCGCTATCCTGCTATTAAAAAATGGTTTTTGGAGAAGTATGAAGCCGTCAAAACATTTGGCATGACCGATGCTGAAAAGGAAGAGTTTGAAGAATATAAGAAACAGCAGGCGTCTGAAATGCCCTCAGAAGAAATTGAACTTAATGCTGAACCTGAGTTTCAGAAAGCATCCTGAAAGGAACAGACCCATGAAATTAAATAAAGCAAGACCGCCACTGATTTTTAACGGATTCAGTGGTGTTTTTGTTTGTATATAACGGTGACGGTCAAACAAAAATCACAGTTGGTCGCGGGGCGTACCACAGTAACACAGCCAAGAGAGAAAACAATAATTATACCCCTGCCCTCATGGGTGATTATAGGCTGACCGTCAGGCGGTCTTAATTGATTTTACATAAAAATTTTTGTATAATATATATGTAAGAAAAAATAAAAAAACTTACAATAAATAATTAAGAAAGGAGTTAGTTGTATGACTCAAAGAGATGCGTTTTTTAATTACTTTATAAGCGGAATGGAGAAAAGCATGTAGGCAACTTTACATTTGATGTTCACTCAAATGTGCTTACAGGATGAGATGCAAAAACGCCGTGAAAGAGAGCAATTGAAAAAAGAAATAAAGTCTGAATTGCTTGCTGATATTAAATTGACAGTTGATATATCAGAAGTAATCCAAGAGATTGACGAATTACGCAAGGCTATTGAAAGTCTCGGTAAATAATAAACAATTATGAGAAAAAGGAGAAAGAATTATGCCTAATACCTTCCCAAATTAGCGCACAATCAAAGTAAACAGAGAGGTTGCGAGACGTGACTTTCTCGGAATAAAAAACGATAATTGGCAAGCCGCCGCACGTGACTTGGGCGCACACGCCCTCATGCTTTATATGTACCTTGCATCAAATGCCGACGGGTACAATCTTGCATTATCACCCGTCGCGGTACGTCAGGCAATAGGAATGGCGCGGTCAACGTATCATGACCAATTCCACAAGCTAGTTGATAAGGGTTATTTAGTACCTTCAACGGGGAACACCTTTGAATTCTACGAAACACCAAAGACCGCCGCGCAGACAAAAAATGAAGTGTCGGCTGACGGTCAGAAAAATTTCGAGTGTACGGGTGACAACATACAAGAAGACCGCGACAGAGATACTGTATTGTCAGAGAATACAGAAATAAATAATATTACAAATACCCCAAATAATGAGGGCATAAATAATGAGAATGAAATTCAGGAAGAAAAAGCAATTATCCAAAAGCCAAAGGTAATAGAAATCACTATACCTCGACCAAAAGCAGAGGGTAAGAGCAGACCCAAGCCAATATCAACAATCAAAGAAGAGAGGTTTGTGTTCTGATGCCTAACTACGCGGAAAATATGTATAATTATCTCAAAGAGAGAGGATATGCGAATAAGTATGAATATAAGGGTGTATACTGCATCAAAATTGATTAGTAGATAGTTTATATCGGTAAGAGTGTTAATATGTTAAGGCGTATCGCACAGCATTATGCGGGCATACAAAACGAAACAGAAAAGAAGTATCAGGTGTTATCCGAAGCGCGCCGCAGAGGTCATGATATTAACTTTGATGTGTTGTACTATGCCAAGAGCCGTAACATTGTAGATTAGTTTGTAGAGATAGGAGAAAAAGAGGGAGAGTTAATACGTAAATATAATCCCGTTCTCAATACACAAATTCCAAAAGCGGACGATTATACAAAATTTGACGTAAGAGATATTGACGTTAAGAAAATATTATCCTCATTATAACAAAAGGGCGAGAGACGTGTTGTCTCTCGCTTTTACCGTTTTCACCGTCTGACGGAGAAAATATTATTCTATCCTTTGCGGTCATGAAAACCGTCTTTCAGATTAAAAATACCATTCAGACGGAGAGTGAGCCACACAGAACTGCAAACCGCAGACAAAAAGATTTTCTTCCCGAAAACCACGCCCCCCTGTAAGCGAAAAGGTATTTTGAATTACCTGAACAAAATCGATGCATTTTTCGGTGGTTTTCTGCCTTTTGGAAGCGGCGGTCAAGTGTTCACATTAACAGATGTTTTATTGTACGCCCTCAGTCGTCAGATTTTACGTATTCCATAAGGTCAGCAGGCTGACAGTCAAACTTTTCACAAAGCTTTGCTATTGTCTTATGGTCTAATCCGCCTGTACCATTTTTTAATGCGGTGAGTGTTGCTTGACCGATTAACTTATCCTGACGGATTTTATATGTGGTGTAGCCGTTATCTTTTAAGAGTTGGAATAATTTATCGTATACTATTGGCATTGAAAAGCCCCCCTTTCTCACGGTACTGATTATATCAGAATATATACACAAAGTCAAGTGTACAAAATAAACAAGCGACCTGCACTTAACTTTGTGCATAATGTCAATTGATTTATACACTTGATTTGGTGTATAATATAGACAGTTCAAGAGAACAAGGCAAGTCAAGATGGACGGAAGTAGCGAGAGCGAAAACAAGAGTATCAGATAAGAGTAGGAACGGATAAGAGAGAGTGAGACTTACAGAATGGTAATAGATACCTTAAAGCCACCTACCACTTGCTAAATAAAACAAACCGAAAGGAAGTAACAACAATGTCAACAAAAGAAATCATCAGCAAAATCGAAGCACTCACAGAATGGGAAACAATCATCGAAGAAGCTAAGGCAGAAGCCGAAGCCCTCAGAGACAGCATCAAAGCTGAAATGTTGGAGAAGAACACAGAAGAGCTTGAAGCAGGAGCTTACATAGTTCGTTGGACTTCTGTTCTCTCTCAGAGATTCGACACTACCGCTTTTAAGAAGTCTCACAGTGAGATGTATAAGGAATACACAAAGCAGGTAAGCAGCCGCCGCTTCACAATCTGCTGAAAGAGTTACAAATGCCCTGCCGCAAATGGCAGGGCATGGAAAGGATAAAGAGATATGTCAGATTTTATTGAATCTTTTTATTATGGCAACATCGAACCTCAGGCTTTATCAACTGAGCTTACACCGAAGCTCAGAAAGAAGCTCAGCGAACTTGTAAAGAAGGAAGAAGAATTATCTGCAAAGCTTCCTGAGGTTGAAAGAGAACTGTTATCTAAATATACAGATGCTTATACTGAGTTTTCAAGCATCAGCATTTGCGATAGTTTTATATCAGGGTTCAGGCTCGGTGCAAAGTTCGCCTATAACACTTTTGTTGATTGAAAGGATGATAAATTATGAAATACGGTTATGCAAGGTGCAGTACCAACGAGAGTAAACAAGACATTGACCGTCAGGTCAGAGAGCTGAAAGCCGCAGGAGCAGAACAGATATTCCTTGAATACGAACATGGCGATAGTGCTGTAAAGCAGGAGCTTTCTTCACTTTTGGAACAGGCTTCTGAGGGCGACACCATTTTCACACTTGAAGTGTCGAGACTTGCCAGAAGTACAAAACAACTTTGTGAGATTATCGAAACGGTCAGAGAAAAGAAACTAAGACTTGTTATTGTGGGCAGTATTACGGTTGATTGCACAAACGGTCAGATTGATCCTATGACAAATGCCTTTATTCAAATGTCTGGTGTGTTTGCGGAACTTGAACTTCGTATCATCAGAGAAAGAGTGCGTTCAGGAATGGCAAACGCCAAGGCGAAGGGCGCAAGTATAGGCCGCCCTCATACAACGGCAGACCAGATACCGCAAATCTTTTACAGGCATTATCCTTCATTCAAATCGGGCAGTCTGAACCTTTCGGAATTTGCGAGAGTTTGTGGCTTGAGCAGAACAACAGTTTATAAGTATGTGGGGCTTTTGGAAGGGTAAAATTAAGGGAACGGTTTTGAGCCGTTCCCTTTTTCGTTTAATATGATAAATCGGGGCTTGATGTAATGGTATTTTTTGTAATAACATTACCATCTTTTATTGTAAATACATTCCAATAAATCCCATTACCCTGATCGACAGGAGCACTAAAAGTTCCTACCAAATTGTTACCATTATATAATTTTACTTGCGCGTTTGATGTAGCTATAGAACCATATCCAGAATACTTGTGCACATAAAATCTATATGTGCCAAAGCTTTCTACTTTAATTGTAGTTGTTTCAGGACCATAGCCCGTTGTGTCATCTACATCAAGATTAATAATATTGATACCATTATAATAAGCATTTTTGTCGCTGTAATATACATGATAGGTTGAGCCATTAGCATCTGCATATAAATGAGAGTCTAAATCACTGGGATCTGCATCCCAAGTAAGCACAACTCTGAATTGACCTTCAGGCATAGAAGGCGAAATTGAAATATCTTGCGCTATTGTATTTACAGTGTATGCCCAAATATTTTGATATTCAGTTACAAATCCATCTTTTGTGATTTCAGCAGTATAATATCCTGGCTCCAAGAGTTCGGTGTAATAGCCACCTTGTGAATCACTTGTTATAGTTATTATGTTTCCAGACGCATCCTTTATGTAATCGCCTGTTTTAACACCATGATTATTACGAAATTTGATTTCAGCTCCAGAAACCGTTTCTGCAGTTATAGAATTAATTATTTTACCACCTACTTTAGATTCAGTAGCATCATTAGGTATAAGAATACTCTCAGAAAGATATGTATCGCCTTGATTGTTTACCTGTATATTCATAATTTTTCTGGTTAAATATCCATAAGCTGAAATAATAACATCGCAACTGCTTGTAGATACAGGCAATGAAAAATATCCGCTACTTTTTATAGTGGAAAAATAACCACTATCATCAGTGTATCTTATTGTAGCTTTTCCATTAAATATATTATCAGTATCATCCGTATTTACAATTGAACTAGCTATACCTGAAACATATCTAGAGTTCAATCTAAAATTTGAATCTCCAAAATATTCAACTGTTGACCTTGGATGAATATGGAGAACCTCTTTTTGTACAAACCCTAAAAGATCTTCTTCGGAATCAAATTCACCCTCTATATTTTTAGAAGCACGCAATGCCTCTGCTATGGTTTTCAATTCACCCGTTTCTTCGTTTGTAGAAGTTAATTCTTTGAAAAAGGTCTGAGTAAAATTACTATTGTAAATTGAACTAATACTATTGGTATTACCCAAAACAACCGAACAGCCTTTATTTAATAAAATTTTGCTAATACCAACACTTTCGTCCCCACTGTGACATGTTGACAAATATACTAAAGTGTTTTTAAAATCACCAGTTTTATAATTATTCTCGAAAAATTTTTCTTTGACCATGTAATAACCATCAGATGTAGTTAATTCAACATTCATAAGTCCTTGTTCTTGGTATTTTTTTAAACTCTCTGTAGTTACTTTTTCTCCAGTTAATAAGACATATCCATCAGAAAAATTGTTTCCATGTGAACTGATTATAACCACTTTCTTATCTGATAGATTTTTCAATGAACTCACAGTGAAATCTTTTCTGGTATAATTTTTAAAAGTTTTATAACCTACGACTGTTTCTTCTATATTTTTGCTAACTTTATCAAGATTACATGCGCTGAGCCAATCTCCAAAGGTATTGTTAAAGTCTAAAATCCAATCTATAGGTTTATTGTCATCTCTACTCCAATCGAAAGTAACAATTTGATTATCAAGATTATTGTTATATGTTTCCATAACACTGCGATTTCTTAAAGAAAAGGTGGCAACCTCTTCTTCATCCCCTGAACTAAGCAACATTGAGTATAGAATATAATACTTTGAACCATTAGTAAGTGTTATGTCAAACCCTGATACATCCGAAAAATATGATTCGATAACACCATTTGCTTTTTCTTGATTAAGAAAACTTATCACATCATAATAAGCTTCTATTATCAATTCCTTGTTTCTTTCAAAACTATTTGTTATAACTCTACTAGATAAAACTTCTTGCACTCTTGAGTCAAAATCTATTGTAATAGCTATTTCTTCTTCTGTTTGAATTCGATAATAATTAATTTCAAATCCTTCACTTCGTATATAGCTGTATTTTGCGAAATATTCAGTTTGTTTCTCTTGATTAGTTGATATATTTACTTTACCCACAAATATTCCATCATTAGCAATTTCATCTTCACCTAAACCATCATCATACAACTTGCAAACAATATTGTCTTCTTCATCATAAACATAAACATCTTGTGTAATTGATTTTTCAGAAGATAGCAGAGCTGTAAAAATAATTTCAGTTTGAGTGTTAATTAACACATAATGTGTGTTTGCATAAAAGTCATCAAAAGCAATATTATCTTCGTTAAAAAACCATCCAGCATAAATAACTTTATCAGTTCCAATCACATCAGTAAAATCAAATGATTTAGTTAATTCTTTATCTTCAAACCAACCAATAAATATATATCCGTCTCTCTTTGGTTCATCAGGTTCAACTACTTTTTCACCTTTATTTATTTTCTGAGAAGGTATCGCATTTTCTACACCCTCATAATTTAAATCAAAGCTAACTGTATATATAATTTCCTCTGGAACTTCAGGTTCTGTAATTTCTTCAGAATCATCTACATCTTTTCCATGTATCTTATCGCACATAGGACAGGACTTGCCTAAAATTGCCAAAATTTCACCTACAAGATTATGAATAGAGTCGAAAAGATTAAAGCCCGCATTCACTGGATCTTCTATATTGTCCTGAGTTGAATTGTCTTCCTTAGGTTCTTCAGGTTCAGCAGGAACATCAGGTTCAGAGGGTTGTTCTGGCTCTTGCGGTGCATCTGGAATAGTTGGTTCATTAGAATCATCTTTTGCATGAAATTCATCACAGAATACGCATTCCTTGCCGGTTGCAGCCATAATACTGCCCACTAAATTATGTATACCGTCAATAATACCTTTGATAGAATCAAATATATTCCCAGCTTTAGATTCTACTTCTTCAATTTCTGTTTTTTCGGTTGTTTCAGCAACAGCAACGACTGAGTTTGATGCCATCGTGAATATCATCAGCACTGAAAGTAAAAGCGCTAATATTTTTTTAGATTTCTTCATAACTAATATGAACTCCTTTCAATTTTTGTGATTGTTTGAATTTTCTCCTACCCTCCTCAAAATATAAAAAGTGCGCTCCAAACGGAACGCACAAAAAATGCAGTTCTCGTTTGTTGCGACACAAAACAACTCATTTCACATAAACAGAGATAACGAATTGGAGAACGCATTTTTAACAAATGCCTTCTCTCTGTTCTTTGTGAAAAATATAATGTTTTGGTCGCACTTTTAGTTTATCACTATTGTTCTGAAAAATCAATAGTTTGTTCAATTTATTGTGTCTTTACTTTAACACTTTTTCTGTGCTATAATACCACCAACAGACAGAGGAAGGTGAAACCATGGCAGAGAAGAAATATCCTGAAAGAAATCACGGCAAGCAGACAAAGCAACGCATGAAGCCGTACATCGTTCTTCAATACCTTCTCAGAAACACCGATGCAGAGCATTACGCAACAGGTAAAATGATAGAAGCATATCTTCAGGAAAGTTGTCATATTTATGCGGAACGCCGTTCAATATACAAAGACATTGAGGAAATCAACGAAGTTAATTGGATGCTTGAAAACGATGAAACAATTGAGGAAGCTGTAAAAGCTATCGCCGCAGATGAATACGATGAAGAAAAACTTATTAAATATAAGCATAAAAAAGGCTTTTACATAGACAGAAGACATTTTGACCTTGAAGATATACGTCTATTGGCTGAGTGCATAAACTCATCAAAATTTGTCTCTGAGGGCGAAGCTCAGAGGTTGATTGATGCGACCTGCGAATTTGTCAGCGAACATCAGGCAGAGAAGATTCAGGCTGATGCTTTTGTTATCGACAGACCGAAGACCACAAACAACGCCCTCATATATAACATCGCAACAATCTATGATGCTATGAGCTACAATCTTGACGGTGACGAACATGAGCCTGAAAAGATAAGTTTTAAATATATGAAATACTCAATCAATGACCTTCAGAAACAGGTCGCTCAGAGAAAGGGTGAAAAGTACGTTGTCAGCCCCTTCAGACTTATAGTTAATGAGGGCAATTATTATCTTTTAGGTTTTGATGATAAATATAAAAGGATTCAGACCTACCGTGTTGATAAGATGAAAGATATTTGTTTTACGTCTGAACCAAGAGAAGGCGAAGAAGAATACAAAAAGACAAACATTGATTCTCTTGTTAAAAGAAGATTCTCAATGTTTGCAGGTAAAACCGAAGTTGTAAAAATCCGCTTCCATGAACTGCTTTTGGATGCTGTTGTTGAACGTTTCGGTAAAAAGGGAACATCATACAGTAAGGTTGACGGTGACTATTTTACAGTTATGGCGACCGTTGAAGTAAGTGAACCCTTCTATGGTTGGCTGACGAGTTTTGGCAGGAGAGCACAACTTCTTGCACCTGAACACGTTATCGAAGGATATAAGGCGTATTTGGATAAAGTGCGTAGCATGTACTAAAAGTCATTAAAAAGTTGTTATTATGTATTAAAAAAGTAGCAAGAACCCTGTTAAGTTCCTGCTACTTTCTTTATATCTTTTAGTTAAAAATTAAATGTGTTGTTGACCGATGCTTTCATCCTTGCTATATCAGACCGAGCATAAAAATTCAGAGTTGTACTTGCATTGGCATGACCTAATATATCCTGAACACTCTTAACATCAGCACCGCCCTGAAGCAAAAGTGAAGCACAGGTGTGACGTAAATCATGAGGAGACATGTTCGGGAGCTCACATCGGTTCATCAGCTTTTTCATGTGCTTTGTGATATATGAAGGGTCACGAGGCAAAGACTTTGATTCTTCACTGTGAAAAAGAAAGTCATTATTTGAGACAGGGGCTTCCGCACGTCTGTACTCTTCCAAAAGTTCAAGAGTTTTTTCAGCTATTGGAATAGTACGGTAGCCGCTTGCGGTCTTTGGTTCACCCACAACAGCACCGCTTCTTGTGGTATAGGTAACATTCCTGTTGATACTCATTAGACCGCTTCTGAAGTCAATATCGCACCATTTAAGCCCGAAGCATTCGCCACGTCTGACACCTGTTGTAAGCAAGATATAATATATGGTTCTGAGCATCAGCGGTTGCTCATCAACAGCGTTTATAAATAACGTTGTCTCACTCTTGGTAAAAGCATCAACCTTTCCACGTCTGAGCTTCGGAGAGGGAACACTGTTCATCGGGTTATCGGTGATATAACCTTTCTGAATTGCATATTTGAAGATAAGATTCAGTGTTGAATGATGATGCTTTCTGCTTTGGGGAGACAGCGACTTTCCGTATACGGTCTTTTTTTCGTTCTTCAGATATTCCATGTAAGCATTTGCTTTCTTAGCATCAATATCAGTTATGAGGGCATCACCAAAATACGGCAACATAGTCTGTAAAATAAAGGTGCGGAATTCGTATGTAGTAACACGGCACTCATCATTCAGAAGCGACGGAAGCCATTCATCATTCACAAAATCGCAGAACTTAATACATAAGGGCGGCTCTTCTTCGGGTTCTGAAGTGACCCCTTGCACTATGGAATGTTCCCACAGTGCCGCTTCCATTTGTGCGAGCTTCTTCAGTGTCTTCGTCGGGTACTCTTGGTCGGGCTTCCAAATCTTTGTTTTGAATTGCTGTTTGCCCTCATCATCTCTACCGATGAAGACTCTGAACTTGAAAGAAACTATCTTTCCGTTCTTCTTGTTTTCTGTGATACTTGCCATTGTTTTTTCTCACTTTCCGCAAGAAAAATACTACTAAATCTGCCCCATTCTGTTGACCCTTGTTGACCTTCTGTTGACCTTTTGTTGACCTTTTTGCATTTTTCGGTCATTTTCAGGGATAAGTAAAAAATGGAAGAACCCGCCAAAACCTAGTGTTTTAGCGGGTTCTTCCATGGTGAGGATGAGTGGGCTCGAACCACCGACCCCTTGCATGTCAAGCAAGTACTCTGACCAACTGAGCTACACCCTCAAGTGCCCCGTAATGTTATCACAAGACGAAAGATTTGTCAAGAGTAAAATGAGCGTGAAAAATTAACTTTTTTGATATGGTAGGGACACGGCTTTGCCGTGTCCGCCAAGCGACCTTAACAGATTAACTGATATCGGGATATGAAGCAACAGTCAGAAAATGAAACGGACACGGCCGAGCCGTGTCCCTACTGTAAAATTTATTAAAAAGTAAAAACCATTGTATTCAGCTGAATTTTTCGGCTTTTACAATGGCTTTATTTATGTTGTGCTTTTATCAGAACCTTGAAAGCTTACCTGAAACAACGTCAGGGAAGTCTGTGATGATTCCGTCAACGCCAAGCTCGATCATCTTGTCAATCTGCTTTTCGCTGTTGACTGTCCAGGGGTTAACCTTAAGTCCCATTTTGTGCGCTCTTTCAACAAATGACTTGTTAACGAACAGGAAGTGAGGATGAACCGCATCAACGCCGATTTCCTTGCAGAAGGTAAGCTGCTTCCATGCCATCTGAAGAAGAGTGGGACTGTTAGGCGCATAAAGAAAGCCTGTCTGACAGTTCTTGTCAAGTCTCTTTGCTTCAATAAGAATTTTAGGATCGAATGAAGAAATGAGAAGCTTGTCGAAAAGTCCGTGCTCCTTGACTGCCTTGAGGGTTTCGCTTACAATTGCAGTTTCAGCTTCCTTGGGACTCTTGATTTCAATGTTAAGAACGGTGATGTCTGTTGTTTCAACAAATGAAAGAAACTCGTCAATTGTGGGAATTTCAGTGCCCTTGAACTTGTCTGAAAAATATTTGCCGAAATCATAACCCTTAAGGTCAGCGAGAGTCTTTTTTGAAATTTCACCGCAACCGTCTGAGGTTTCGTCAATTGTGTAGTTGTGGCAAAGAACAATTTTGCCGTCTTTTGTGATATGTACGTCGGTTTCAAAACCGTCTGCACCAAGCTCAAAACCCTTTCTGAAAGCGGGAAGAGTGTTCTGGGGAGCGTATCTGTTGGCGCCTCTGTGAGAAATTACAAGACTTTTAGCCATTATTTTCACCTTTTTCCTTTAATTTGATATCCTTATAACTATATCACCTTTTGTTTCAAAAATCAACAATAATTAAATTAAAAGAGGCAAGTGAAAAAAACAGTTGACCGTATTAATAATAATGTGATAAAATATTCTAAATATAATTAATTGCGAGGAGAAAAAATATGAACGGCAGAACAACATATATCCAGAAAACAATTTATTATGCTACACTTATTGTTTACATAATGAGTGCTATTGCAGGCTTTTTCAGAATCACACCAGATAACACCTGTATTAAAATCAACAAAATGTCTCTTGAACAGGAAATCACCGGCTGGGGTACATCAGCTTGTTGGTGGGGTCAGGTTGCAGGCAAAAGCGAAAACGCAGAGGAGATTGCAAAGCTTCTTTTCAGCAAGGAGGGCTTAGGTCTCAACGTTTTCCGCTATAATGTGGGCGCAGGTGAAAAAGAAAATCCAAATTCAAGACTCAGCCGTGATTCATGGCGAAGCAGTGAAAGCTTCCTTGTGTATAACGAAGAAACAAAAACTTATGAATATGACTGGAACAAGGACGAGGCAGCAAGACACATTCTTGACCTTGCACTCAGCTACGGTTGTGTGGACACGGTTGTGCTTTTTGCGAACTCACCCCATTATTCAATGACAGTTTCAGGTCAGGCTTCGGGCGGCTTTACAGATAATCAGAGCAATCTCAGAAAAGACTGTTATGATGATTTCGTTGATTATTTCCTTGATATTACCGAACACTTTATTGATATGGGTGTTCCCGTAAAATATATCAGTCCCATCAATGAGCCTCAGTGGGCGTGGGGCGGTTCATGGGTAGGTCAGGAAGGCTGCCACTATGAAATTCCTGAGGTTGTGGAGCTTGCAAAAATGTTTGCTGCTGAAATCAAAGAAAGAGACCTTGATGTAAAGCTTTCAATGGCAGAAAGCGGTCAAGTGGGCGACCACGCAATGGATTGTGCCGATCTGCTTATGGCAGAGCCTGAAGTAGCTGAGGTTATGGGTACATATGCATATCACAGCTACTGGACAAACGATCCCTTCCTTAAAAAAGCCTTCGGTAACTATCTTCAGAAAGAGTATCCTCAGATGGAGGTTGAAATGAGTGAATGGTGTGAGCTTCCCTGCGAACACAAAATTGACACCATTGAAGCAGGTCTTATAATGGCACGTACAATCAGCGAGGATATGGCACTTACAGGTGTTAATTCTTGGAGCAGCTGGGTAGGTGTAAACGAAGGTGGCGAGTATGCCGACTCAATGATCGGCGCAAACTTTGACTGCAGCGAATATGTAATTTCAAAGAGATACTACGCAATGGGCCATTATTCAAAATTCATCCCCATCGGCAGCCATATGGTTGATTTTGACATAAGCGTTGCTGATGTGAAGGCTGAAAAAGCATGGTGGAAGCAATGGATTGACGATAAGGAATATAATGTCTATCTCATTACTAATAATATGAATGTTTCATGCTATAAAACTCCTGACGGAGATTATGTTGCTGTTATCGTAAATGAAGGCGGCGACAAAGAAATCAAATTCAATATGCTCGGCTATGATATGAGTGTTTACACCACCGACAGCGAAAAGAACCTTGAGCTTACTTCTGAAAGCGAGGGACACAAGAAGCTGACAGTTGGTGAAAAGAGCATTACAACAGTTGTATTCTCAAAATAAATCGAGGTGAATCTTTTGAAAAAGCATATGCAGAATGCAGTGATTTTTCTGCTTGTTGTTTCAATAGTGATAATGACAGGTTTCGTGTCACTGCTTTGCTATATCTGCTTTTTCAAAGAAAGACCTAAGACAGGTACAGAACTGCAGAAGCATGAGTATGCGGAATATACGGAATATGACCCGAATGAGCTTAATGTGCGGCCACTCGGCAGAACTGCTTACGAGGGCGGTCTGCGATATGTTTCAATGTCAGGTGCAGGTGTTGAATTCTGCTGCAAGGGTGATTATGTAACCTTTGATTTGTGCGGTATTATGCCTCAGTATCAAAGAAAAAATCACTATGCAAGAGTTGGTGTCTATCTCAACGATATGCTGGTGATGGATGAAATTGTGGATTATGAAAGGGTGAAGCACCGTCTTGACATAAGCAGCTTCAGACAGGGTGTAACCGTAAAAATCATAAAGCTTTCAGAAGCTCAGTTTTCTTCTGTAGCTATTGGAAAAATAGGCGTTTACAGTGCCTACAGTATAGAGCCTTCAGCAGAAAAGGAGTTTCAGATTGAATTTCTGGGTGACTCCATAACCTGCGGCTACGGACTTGATGAAAATCCTCTTTATTCTTATTTCACCACACAGACAGAAAATGTCACAAAAACCTATGCTTATCTCGCAGCAGAGGAGTTTGATGCTGACTTTTCGGCCGTTGCTTTTTCGGGCTACGGAGTTTATTCAGGCTTTACCTCAGGCGGAAGAAACGCTTCTGATGTTATAAGTAACCACTATTACAAGTCTGCCATTATACCGCAAAAGGAATATCTGTGGGACTTTTCAAAAGCTGAAAATGACCTTGTGGTTATAAATCTTGGCACAAACGATGCCTCTTACTGCGGCAGCAGCTATGCAGGAAGACAGAAGTTTATTGAAGCTTATGTTGAGCTTCTTAAAAATGTGAGGGTGAATAATCCCAGAGCATATATTCTTTGCGTGCTCGGAGATATGAATAACTCACTTTATTCTTCAATTGAAAGTGCGGTAAGTCTTTATTCTGAGCAGACCTGGGACAGCTATATAAGTGCAAGAACAATAACCTTTGATATGGGCAACACGGATATAGTTGTTGACGGTCATCCCGGTGTGCTTGCAAACAAAAGAGCAGCCGCAGACCTTATTGAAATTATAAAAGAGCTTATTGTAAGCGAAAAAATATTAGGGTGGAAGTTTTAAATGAAAGAAATTTTTATGTTCTCTTTCAATGCAGTAATGCCTATACTTCTTATGATGATGCTTGGCTATTTCCTGAGAAGTGTGCATTTTGCTGAGGAGGCGTTTTTCAAAAAAGCGAATACTCTTGTTTTCAAGGTGTTTCTTCCCATTCTGCTTTTTGTTAATGTTTATGAAATTGAAAGCCTTTCAAAAGTAAATTGGGGAGTAGTTGTATATACTGTAGCTATTGTGGTTGTGCTTTGTCTTACAGGCCTTGTGCTTACAAAGCTGCTTTTCAGAGAGAGAAGCAAAATCGGCCCTCTCTGTCAGTGCAGCTTTCGCTCAAATTATGCCATAATCGGCATACCTCTTGCTGAGGCACTTGGGGGAAGTGAAGCTGTGGGCTTTGCCTGTGTGCTTTCTGCAGCGGCAATACCTATGTTCAACATTCTTGCGGTTATTATTCTTTCTCATTATTCCGATGATGACCATTCCGCTTCGGTTAAAGATACGGTGAAAAAGACGGCTACAAATCCGCTTATTATCGGTGTGCTTATCGGTGTAATCGTTATTGCAATCCGTTCAGCTTTACCTCTCAATTCAGAGGGTGAGGTCGTTTTCTCCATAATGAGAGATATGCCTTTCTTTTACTCAGCACTCAAAACAATTGCAAAGGGTACAACTGCTCTGGCACTTATCGTTTTAGGTGCAAGATTTGACTTTTCAAAGGTTTCATCACTTTTAGGCGAAATCACCTTCGGCACGGTTATGCGCCTTCTTATAGCGCCTCTTGTGGGCATCGGTACGGGTATGCTCATAAGCGCCAACACAAACCTTATTAATCTTACCTCAGTTGAATATCCTGCTCTCATTTCACTTTTTGCAAGTCCCATTGCAGTTTCAAGTGCCGTTATGGTGGGTGAAATCGGCGGTGATGAACAGCTTGCAGGTCAGCTTGTTGTATGGACAAGTGTATTTTCAATGTTTACAATGTTCGGAATTATTTTCACAATGAAAACCTTCGGGCTTATATAAATGCAAAATGCAAAGTGCAAAATAACTGACGCATCAGCACTGAAGCGCTTCCGGTGGAAGATGAAGCGAAGTGATGATGGCGCAGCGGTCAAAGTTCATAGGCGCTCCAAGCCGTAATGAACTTTGGGAACCGCAAGAGCTACACAAAAATGATTCAAAATTCTTGTTGCCCCTGAAAGGGGAGATGTCAAAATTCCCTAAAGAATATTGACAGAGGGGTCTAAATGCCGTCCGCCTGACCAACACAGCAAAATAAAAAAAGACATGGGGACGGTTCTCTGTCTGCTTATGCTTTTTATAAAATCTTCTGACAATATGCTAAGACTGAGAACTGTCCTCTGTCTTAACAAACTAACCTTTTACAATAAACAAAGGAGAATAAATATGAATTTCATTAAGAAAACAGCAATTTCAACTGCAGCCGCACTCACGGCTACAGCTGCAACTGTTGCAGTAAAGGCTAAAAAAGATAAGGACTACTGTCCTATTTGTGAAGCCAAAAAGATGATTAACAAGGTGCGCCTTAATGAAGGCAGTGATTTTTCCTATAACAACGGTGTGGCACTTACACCGCCTATGGGTTGGTCAAGCTGGAATCTTTTCAGACACAGAATCAACGAAGACCTTATTAAAAGCATCGGCGATGCAATGGATAAAAGCGGTCTTAAAGATGCCGGCTATATTTACGTCAATATTGACGACTGCTGGCAGGCTTCCGAAAGAGACGAAAACGGCAGACTTCAATGGGATAAGCTCAACTTCAAAAGCGGTATAAAGAGCCTTTCAGAGTATATGAACGAAAGAGGACTGAAGCTGGGAATTTACTCATCAAACGGCACACGCACCTGCGAGGACTATCCTGCATCTCTTCGTCACGAAGCAATTGATGCAGACACTTTTGCTGAATGGGGCGTTGAATATTTCAAATACGACTTCTGCTACAACGTGAAAATCCCTGAAATCGCACCGAGAATTTTCGGACTCTCATTTTCTGACAGTAAAACAGGCGAGGAGTTTGCTTTTATCGCTCCCTCAGAGTTTGAGCTCAAGGGCAGAGCAAGAATTGTTCCCGATGAAAAGGTTGCTCAGAGCGAATACGTAACGGGACTTGACAGCCGTAACGGCTCGTTCAGCGTTAATGTTACTGCACCTTATGACGGTGAATTTGTTCTCACCCTTCATGTAAGAAAGGGTGGCAAAAAGGACAGATTTGTTCTCATCGAAAACGGTAGTGAAGAATACCATGTTTATGTTGCAGGCTCAAGAGGCTGGACACCTGAGGGAAAGGTGCAGACCTCATTAAAACTCAACGAAGGCGAAAACAAGCTTGCTTTCAGCAATCCCGTAGGCTCAGCAATGGACAGTGCTGCAATTCAGTATAAACTTATGGGCAGAGAGCTGAAGAGAGCAACAAAAGAATATGCTGAAAAAAACGGCACAGAAGAAAAGCCTATCGTATACTCAATCTGTGAATGGGGCAGAAATCAGCCTTGGAAATGGGGCAGACAGGCGGGCAATCTCTGGAGAACAACTCCCGATATTGTGCCTAAATGGGCATCTGTTCTTGCTCTTTATGAGGCAACCGTAAGACTTCAGAAGTATTCTGCAAAAGGCGGTTGGAATGACCCTGATATGCTTGAAGTAGGCAACGGTGACCTTACTCACGAAGAAAACAAAACCCACTTCAGTCTCTGGTGTATGATGAACGCACCACTTATTCTCGGCAACGACATCCGTCAGTTTATAAAGGAAGACGGAACAGTTGACACAGAAAACAAGGTTTATCAGATTCTCACCAACAAGGCGATGATTGGCATTAACCAGGATAAGCTGGGTGTACAGTGCAAGCGAGTTAAAATGGGTGTTGTTGACGTACTCGTAAAGCCTCTTGAAAACTCAAAAATGGCTCTTTGTATTCTCAACAAAGGAAACAGCGAAACTGAAAAAGAGTACACACTCAAAAAGTTCGCAAATGAGGGAATTCTCAATCTTCCCGAAAAGGAAAGCTACAAGGTTTACGACGTCTGGGAAGACGAAACTGCAGAGGGTGTAAGCACTCTGAAAACTCTTGTTGCACCCCACGGCGTAAAGGTTTATATTGTTGAATAAAATTAAAAAGTAAAATGCTCTCGGTCTTCCGGGAGCATTTTTGTGCATATATACGAAATCACAAAATCTTGGTGCATCACATTGACAAACCACAAGATATATTGTATTATATTCTGGCTTCACTAATTTTGAAAAAGGAGGAATTTTACTTATGACAGTTATTAAAAGAGACGGCACAAATGTGGATTTTGACCGCAGTAAAATCGTTGTAGCTCTTCAGAAAGCAAACGATGCCGTAGAGGAAAACGAAAGAATCACTTCTTCTCAGATTGAAGAAATCGCTGATTTCATAACAGAAAAGAAAAAGCAGAGAATCCTCGTAGAAGACATTCAGGATATGGTTGAATGTAAGCTTATGGAATTAGGCAAGTATGCCCTTGCAAAGACTTACATTATTTACCGTTATAACAGAGCTCTTGTAAGAAAGGCTAATACAACTGACGATTCAATTCTCAGCCTTATCAAAAACTCCAACAAGGACGTAATGGAAGAAAACTCAAACAAAGACGCAGTAATGGCAGCAACTCAGCGCGACCTTATTGCAGGTGAGGTAAGCAAGGACCTTACAAGAAGAATTCTTCTTCCTGAACATATTTCAAAGGCACACGACGAAGGAACAATCCACTTCCACGATGCGGACTATTTCCTTCAGCCTATTTTCAACTGCTGTCTTATCAATATCGGCGATATGCTCGACAACGGCACAGTTATGAATGCAAAGCTTATTGAAAGCCCCAAGAGCTTCCAGGTTGCATGTAACGTAATGACACAGATTATTGCGTCTGTTGCTTCAAGCCAGTACGGCGGTCAGTCAGTTGATATCAGCCATCTCGGCAAATATCTCAGAAAGAGCCGTGACAAGTTCACAAAGCAGATTACCGAAAAGTTTGAGAACGAACTTACTGCAGAGCAGATAAAGGCTGTTGTTGACCACAGACTTAACGATGAACTCCGTTCAGGCGTTCAGACAATTCAGTATCAGATTAACACTCTTATGACCACTAACGGTCAGTCACCCTTCGTTACAATTTTCCTTAACCTCAAAAAGGACGACGAATACATTGAAGAAAACGCAATGATTATCGAGGAAATCCTCCGTCAGAGATACGAGGGCATCAAAAATGAAAAAGGTGTTTATGTAACTCCCGCATTCCCCAAGCTTGTTTATGTTCTTGATGAACACAACTGCTTAAAGGGTGGAAAGTACGACTACATCACAAAACTCGCAGTAAAGTGCTCAGCAAAGAGACTTTATCCCGACTATATTTCAGCAAAGAAAATGCGTGAAAACTATGAGGGCAACGTTTTCTCACCCATGGGTTGCCGTTCATTCCTTTCGCCCTGGAAGGACGAAAACGGTGACTATAAGTTTGAAGGCAGATTCAATCAGGGTGTTGTTTCACTCAACCTTCCTCAGATCGGTATTCTCGCAAAGGGTGATGAAGAAAAATTCTGGACTCTTCTTGAAGAAAGACTTGACCTTTGCTATGAAGCCCTTATGTGCAGACACCACGCACTTCACAACGTAATTTCCGACACAAGCCCTGTTCATTGGAGATACGGTGCAATCGCAAGACTCCAGCACGGTGAAACAATCGAAAAGTTCCTTCACGACGGTTATTCAACAATTTCTCTCGGTTATATCGGTCTTTACGAGCTGACAAAGCTTGTTAAGGGTGTGAGCCACACAGAGCCAGAAGGCACAGAATTTGCTCTCAAGGTAATGAAGAGCCTTCGCAGTCACTGTGAACAGTGGAAGAAGGAGACAGGCCTCGGCTTCGGTCTTTACGGCACACCTGCAGAATCACTCTGCTACCGTTTTGCCCGTATCGACAAGGAGCGCTTCGGCACAATTGAGGATGTAACCGACAAGGGTTATTACACCAACTCATACCACGTTGACGTGCGTGAGGATATTGACGCCTTCACAAAGTTCACCTTTGAAAGTCAGTTCCAGGTGATTTCATCAGGCGGTGCAATTTCTTATGTTGAAATTCCCAATATGCGCCACAATCTTGAAGCACTTGAAGAGCTTGTAAAATTCATTTACGACAACATTCAGTATGCTGAATTCAACACAAAGAGTGACTACTGTCACGTTTGCGGCTTTGACGGTGAAATCAAAATCAACGATGATCTTGAGTGGGAATGTCCTTCATGCGGCAACAAAGACCACAGAAAGATGAACGTTACAAGAAGAACCTGCGGTTACCTTGGCGAAAACTTCTGGAATGTAGGTAAGACCAAGGAAATCAAGTCAAGGGTGCTTCATCTGTAAGATAAAGAAGACAGAGAACCGTCCCCTGTCTGTCGATTTAGGAATGATTATATGAATTACGCAGCAATTAAACCCTTTGACGTGGCTAACGGCCCCGGTGTGAGAGTGTCACTTTTTGTTTCAGGCTGTACCCATCAGTGCAAAAACTGCTTTAATCAGGAAGCTTGGGATTTTAACTACGGTGAGCCTTTCACAGAAAAGGAAGAAGAAAAAATCCTCACTGCAATGAAACCTGATTACATCAAAGGCTTTTCGCTTCTTGGCGGTGAGCCCTTTGAAAAGAGAAATCAGGAGGTTCTTTCCGATTTTCTTCCGAAAATAAAAGAAGCCTACCCCGAAAAAGACATCTGGTGCTATACGGGTTATGACTTCGAAAAGGATTTGCTTACGGGCAGAATCTGTGACAAAGAAATCACCGACAGAATGCTTTCATGTATCGACATTCTCGTTGACGGAAAGTTCGTTGAGGAGCTGAAAAATCTGAAACTTCGTTTCAAAGGCTCAGAGAATCAGAGAATTATAGACGTACAGAAATCACTTAAAGAAAACAAAATTATCCTTTGGGAGGGTGACACAAATGCAGTATGATGTAAGAATTAAAAAGCTCAGAGAAAACGCAGTAGTGCCCACATACGGCTCAGAGTTTGCCGCAGGTGCTGACCTTTATGTAGCAGTAGAGGAGAGCGTTACAATCGCACCCTCAGAGACAAAGCTTATTCCCACAGGCATCGCAATGGAAATTCCTGTAGGTTACGCAGGCTTCATTTATGCAAGAAGCGGTCTTGCTTCAAAAAAGGGACTTGCTCCCGCAAACAAGGTTGGCGTTGTTGATGCAGACTACAGAGGCGAGGTTATGGTTGCGCTTCACAATCACGGCACAGTCGAGCAGACAATTGAAGCAGGTGAGAGAATCGCACAGATGGTGATTGCTCCGTTTATCACAGCAAACTTCATTGAAAGCGAAACCCTTGAAGACACCGTAAGAGGTGCAGGCGGCTTCGGGTCAACAGGCACAAAATAAAGCGAAAGACAGAGCGTTGGCTCTGTCTTTTTTGTTGTGAATATTCAGGTGGTTACGTAGGGGCTGCCGTTGGCAGTCCGAAAAAACTCACCTTCAAAAACTTTTTTGTTGGGTTATTGCTCCCTCAGTCACTTCGTGACAGCCCCCTCGACAGGGAGCCTTTTTTTGCCTCCCTCTTTGAGGCAGGTGGATTTTTCTTAGAAAAAATTCGGAAGGGTAAGTATTGATTTTTATAAATAAAAGTGGTAGAGTTTATCTATAAAAGCAAAGGAGGAAACAATTATGAGAAGAAGCTTGACTAAAAATTTTATTATTATTGTGATTACGATAATAATGTGTTGTATATTTGGCTTTATGTCAATGGCTTCACAAGATATTGATAATGATGTTTATTTTAAAAATGAAAAATGTGGAACAAATGCTTACGCCACTTTATATAAAAATGGAGACCTTATAATTTCAGGTAGTGGCAGTTTAACAGTTAATGAATGGGATAATCCTGAAGGGTTCGTTGATCCATGGAATTATTCTCCACCTTGGAATAAAGGTTATTCAAATCCTGACTATAGAGATTTTATAAAAAAGGTGATTATTTCAGAAGGTATAGTAGCTATTGATTTATATGAGTTTGAAGGAGCTTTTGTGGGGTGTGTTAATCTTATTGAAGCGGTCTTGCCTGAATCTCTCGAAACAATAGGTCCTGAAGCGTTTCAAAATTGTATAAGTCTTATAAAGATAGACATTCCTAAAAACGTAAAAAAAATAGGCGGTTCAGCATTTAGAGGTTGCAGTAGCCTTAGAAGTATAGATATTCCTGAAAACGTAAAAGAACTGGATGATGCAGCATTTGAAAGCTGCTATAATCTTACTGATATTATATTGCCTGAAGGTCTTGAAATAATAGAGGGTTCGGCATTTGGAAATTGTATTCGGTTAGAGGAAATGATTTTGCCTGAAAGTCTTACTTATATTGGTGGAGGCGCATTTAACAATTGTATACGCCTTTCCAAGATTACTGTCGAAAGCAAAGATTGCAAAATTGAAAATTATCGTACAACATTTCCTGAATCAACTGTACTTTACGGATATAAATCTTCTACCCTTGAAAAATATGCTGAAGATTGGCAAAGAAAATTTGTTGTTATAGGAGAAGATAATAATGAATCAGGTGAGAGTGGAAATTTGCATCAACATACATACCCGAATGATTGGAGTGTTATCGTTGAACCTGATTGTGAGACAAAAGGTATCAATGTGAAAATTTGCCTTGGTTGTAATAATCTAATTACACAAGTTCTGCCTAAATCAGATCATACAGATAAAAACAATGACTACAAGTGCGACAACGGTTGCGGTTATGAATTTGAAAAACCTGCATCCGACAAACCCTCAGAAAAGCCTTGTGATTGCGACTGTCACAAAGGCGGTATAACAGCATTCTTCTTTAAGCTTATTAACTTCTTTATAAAGATTTTTGATAAGAGTGCAGGAATCTGTGAGTGTGGTGCAAAGCACTAATTCTAATAACAGACTGAAAAGCCTCTCCTGAAAGGAGAGGTGGCAGTCGAAGACTGACGGAGAGGTCAAAACAAAAAGCTACCGAAAATCGGTAGCTTTTTCCATTTAAGTAATGAGTGAGTCTGTAAGCCGAGTTTTGTCATTTAAGGCAATCATCTGTCTAGACCTTGAATTGCTCCAAGGTTCAAGCCACCCGTCTGTCTTTTGTGCCCAGCTGACAGCTGACAAGACGGTGTTGCTTCGGGTAGGGTTTACATGGCCGCACAGTCTCCTGTGCGCCGGTGAGCTCTTACCTCGCCTTTCCATCCTTACCGTAAAAAAACGGCGGTTTATTTCTGTTGCACTGTCCCTAAGGTTGCCCTCGGCGGCCGTTAGCCGTTACCCTGCTGTGTGAAGCTCGGACTTTCCTCACCCTTATTTTCATAAGGCCGCAATTGCCCAGCTCACTCGGTCAGTATTTTACCATAGCTTTTTCTGAAAGGCAAATTGTGTGCGAAAACTTAACATTATCTTAACTGTTTAAAAAAAGACTTGTGTTTTTTGATTCTTTGAGGTAGAATATATAAAATATAATTTATAAAACGAAAGGATGCACTTTGATTTTTTCAGGGTGTAAAACTTTGTTATGGATGATATAT
>JAZRJR010000037.1:0-10031 GCA_045645885.1 Acutalibacteraceae bacterium
GCCTTAAGGCTGGCGACAGAGTATACCTTACAGGTATCATCTACACTTCAAGAGACGCAGGTCACAAGAGAATGTGTGAAGCTCTTGCAGCAGGCGAAGAACTTCCCATCGATCCCATGAACGCAACAATTTACTATGTTGGTCCTACACCCGCTAAGCCCGGTACAGTTATCGGTTCAGCAGGCCCCACAACCAGCGGTCGTATGGATGCTTATGCTCCCACAATGATGTCAGTTGGTGCAAGAGGTATGATCGGTAAGGGTGCAAGACTTCCCGAAGTTGTTGAAGCAATGAAGAAGTACAGCGGTGTATACTTCGGTGCAATCGGCGGTGCAGGCGCACTCCTTGCAAAGTGCATCAAATCAGCTGAGCTTATCGCTTACGAAGATCTCGGTGCAGAAGCACTCAGAAAGCTCTATGTTGAAGATATGCCCCTTATGGTTATCATCGATTCAGAAGGTAACAACCTTTATGAGCTTGGCAGAGAAGAATATCTCGCTTCACAGAAATAATAAATTGAACTCCCTTTACTTCGGTAAGGGGAGTTTTAATAAAAATATTGACAAAAGCATATAATGCTTGTATAATGAAAATACAAGAGGTGTTACCGACAAGACGGTTACGCCAAAAGAATGTTAAAACTAACCGTTTCTATTGGAGTAGAGGGCGGTTAGTTTTTTGTTATACTTATGTAAGCCGTTGCTGCGACAAGGATTAAAAATGCCATAACAAGGTACTCCATGAGCATCACCCTCCTACATTTTTTTCGGAGGGACTTGCCCTCCGTTAAGAGAGCATAACCGCCTTTATGTCTTTGATAACACCTCAGGGTAGCTGTTGCTACAAAGAGAAGTATACTTAAAATGCAGATGCTTGTCAATATAAGCAGAATTTATTTCTTAACTTTATCTTAAGCTTCCCTGCTTTCTCTTGATTTCACCTGACCTTGATGCTAAAATGAAATCAGAAAGGCGGGTGCTTTAAATGAAAAAAGCAGTCAGAATAATCTCTATAACCTGCGGTGGTCTTCTTCTCGGCAACACTGCTCTTATGATGACAATAGCAAATCTTAACTTCGGACTTCTGCCTGTTGCAATGCTTGGCACAGCACTTTTCGTTTACGGACTTTTCTTTGAAAAGCTGCCATTCAGAAAGCTTATAAGCGGTGTTCTTGCCTTAGGTCTTTCGGTGATAATTTCCTTCACTTCATTCCTTGCTCTTTACGGAAGAAACGACAACGCAACCTATAACGAGAAAACTGTAATCGTTCTCGGTTGCGGCATAAGAGGGGAGAGAGTCAGCGTAGGTCTTGCCAAAAGGCTCAACAAAGCCTATGAATACCACTTGCAGAACCCTGATGCAGTTATCATTGTTTCAGGCGGTCAGGGACCTCAGGAGGATATTTCAGAAGCACTTGCAATGAAGCGTTATCTTGTCAGTAAAGGCGTTCCTGAGGACAGAATAATAATGGAGGATAAATCTACTTCTACCATAACGAACTTTAAATATTCCCACGAAATTATGAAAGAAAAGGGACTTCCTGATGATTCTGTTGTGTTTGTCACCAACGGTTATCACGTTTACCGAGGAGCCTCTTACGCAAAAGCAGAGGGTCTTACAGTAAATCATCTTGGTACAGATATAATATGGTATACCATTCCAATGAACTACCTTCGTGAAATGCTTGCAGTAATGAAAATGTGGGTGTTTGATTAAAAAGCTTTGCTTTTTAATCAGCTAAATTCGGCAAAGCCGAGCTAAATTGACCTTCGGTCAGCTAAATTCCAGGTGGAGCTAAATTGCCTTCGGCAGCTGAAAGCCGAATTTAATTCAGCTTTGCCAAAGGCAAAATTTAGCTGTGAGCAATAGTGAGCAATTTAGCTGTGAGCTGTAGCGAACAATTTAGCTATAACTTTTAATAACAACCCAACAAAAAAAGAGCCTTCATCTGAAGACTCTTTTACTTTTTTATTCTCAATTACAGAAGAATGATAAGGAACTGTGACACAAGCACAACTGCAATAAGAGCGATGGGGTAAGTTGCTGCATAAGCTGCTGCAACGTCTTCTGTGCCTGCTGTACCGATGAGAGTACCGAGAGCAGGTGTTGATGTCATACCGCCTGTGATTGAACCGAGGTTGTTGAGAAGGCTTAATTTGAGAACATACTTTGCGAAAAGGTAACCGATGATAAGGGGAACGATTGTCATAATGATACCGTATACAAAGTACATAGCGTCGAAGTTTTCAACGAATTCAGCACCACCGGGAATACCTGCACCAACGAGGAAGAGAACAAGACCGAGCTCTCTGAAAAGCTTGAGTGTGCTGCCTTCGGGCATAATTGAAATCTTGCCGATTCTCTGGAAGTGACCGAGAATAAGTGAAACAAGAAGACAACCGCCTGTTGTTGTGAGTGAGAAGCAAGTGCCTGAAAGACCTTCTGATGAAAGAGGAATCTTAATCTGACCGAATACTGTACCGAGGATTGCTGCAAGTGAGAAAGCAGCGATACCCATATGGTCAATGTGGAAGAGCTTGCCTGTGTAGCCCTTCTTTTCACCTTCAGATTTGATAACGAGCTTTGCACGTTCTTCATCCATATTTGCCTTTGTGAGCTTCGGAATAAGCTGAACGAAAAGTACAACACCGATAACACCGAAGATGTAAGCGATACCGTGACCGACTGAAACAAGTGACTGATATTCGGGAGCAACTGTAGCCTTTGCAGCTGAGAAAGCGGGAGTTGATGTAAGTGAGCCTGAAAGAAGACCTACAATCATAGCTACGAAGCCGTCCTGCTCTGTGATTGAGCTGCCGTAACCGATTACTTCACCAAGACCGATACAGCCTGCAGCAGCAAGACCGCCTGCAAGGATGATGATAACACCGAGAAGAACATATGATTTGAAGTTTCTCTTGAAGTTGCCGAAGAATTTGGGGCCTGCAATGAAGCCTACAGAGGTTACGAAAAGAACAAGGCCGAGGCTTTCGATAAGTGAAAGTCCGCTGTTGAAGTCATAAGGCTTTGATGAAAGAGCGAAGAGAAGTTCACCGCTTTCGTTAACGTGGAAAGCGAGAGCGCCCATAAGAAGAGCGATAATGAAAACGCCTGCATCACCCAGTGAAATACCCTTGACTGTGATTCTGCCGAGAGCGTAACCGCCAAGTAAAACGGCAAACACAACAAAGAGAAGTGTTGAAATGTTGCTGATGGAAATGATTCCGCCAAGTAAACTCATGTTGAAAAACCTCCTGTTTTTATATCATTATATATGAGTTTTCTAACCTTACAAATTTTATCACTAAGTGGCAAATTCTACAAGTAGAAACCTGAACAAACTTACCAAATCTTTTCAATCTCTTTTGGTCAGTTTGCACACAGATGATTGTTGCTATAAAAATATATTGACTTTTAATAACTTTTAATATATAATACACCTTGCAATCCGGATAAGTGGTGGAGTCTGTCATAGAACGGTAATAGCCGGTCTATTTGTTGGGGTTGTATTTTCTTGTGTAAAAAATGAGAATTTTGACAGAATCCGTTCACTTAAGGCGGATTCTTTTTTTATCCCTTTATGCACTCCAGCCACCTTTTGTCGGATAATAAAACAAAAGGAAGGTAAAATCCAAAATGAGCCCAATCACAATCACAGCTCTGGTACTCTTTGCAATCACTTATGTGCTTATGCTTGCGTTCCAGAAAATCAGACCGCACATTACAGTAACCTCAGCAATTATCTTTGTAATTTTAGGTACAGTTGCCACAATTAACCCCACTCTTTTCGGTGAAGGCTTTTTTGCAGTGGGCGACAGCACCTTTGCATACGGCATCAAAGAAGCAATTTCTGAAATTGACTGGAATGTAATTATGATGATTGCCGGTACAATGGGTACGGTATATCTCTTTATTGAATCAAAAATGCCTCAGCTTATGAGCGACGTGCTTATTTCAAAAATGCCCAATATGAAATGGGTTGTAATTGCACTTTCACTTTTTGCAGGTATCGTTTCAGCCTTTGTTGACAATGTTGCAACCGTACTTATGATTGCTCCCGTTGCTCTTGCTTTCTGCAAGAAGGTGGGCATTTCTCCCGTACCTTCAATTATATGCATTGCTGTTTCATCAAATCTCCAGGGTGCAGCTACTCTTGTTGGTGACACAACCTCAATTCTTCTTGCAAAGGCAGCGAACCTTGACTTCTCTGACTTCTTTGTTGATAACGGTCACGTCGGTATGTTCTGGGTAGTTCAGGCAGGTGCAATTGTAAGTGCATTCATTATTTACTTTATGTTCCGCAAGGAGAACAATAAAATTCAGTTTGAAGGCAGAACAAAGGTAGAGGATAAGTTCCCCACATTCCTTCTTGTGGGCACAGTTCTTTCACTTATTGCCGTTTCATTTATTCCTTATAAGGATGCAGCAGCCGAAGGTCAGTTCTACAAGCCTGACATCACAAACGGTATTCTCTGTATTGCTTTCTTCCTCGTTGGTGTTGTGAGAGAGCTTTTCATCAAGAAGAACAAGGAAATCGTAAAGAATGCATTCAAGGAAATCGACTATTACACAATTGTGCTTCTCACAGGTCTTTTCATTGTAATCGGCGGTATCAAAAGTGCAGGTGTTGTTGATGTAATCGGTTCAGCAATCGGTTCACTCGGCTCAGGTTCAGTATTTGTTGTTTACACTATTATTGTATGGATGAGCGTTATTCTTTCAGCGTTCATTGATAATATTCCCTACACAGCAACAATGCTTTCAATTGTTCCCGTAATCGCTTCAAGCGTCGGTCTTGAAGAACCCACACTTCTTTACTACGGACTTCTCTGCGGTGCTACCCTTGGCGGTAATCTTACACCCATCGGTGCAAGTGCAAACATTGCAGGTATCGGTATTCTCCGTAAGGAAGGCTATGAGGTTAAGAGTACAACCTTTATGAAATACGGTGTACCCTTCACCCTTGCAGCAGTAATAACAGGATATCTTATGCTCTGGTTCATCTGGGCGTAAACAAAAAAGCACTTCTTCGGAAGTGCTTTTTTAAATGCAAAATGCAAAGTGCAAAATGCAAAATGACTGACGAAATCGGCAAATATATTACCGTAGGGACACTTAAATGCAAAATGCAAAATGCAAAATGACTGACGAAATCGGTTAAATGCGTTACCGATTCACTCCCTCCGTCTTTTTTGCTGAAAGCAAAAAATCCACCTCCCTCGGAGAGGGAGGCAAAAGAGGCTCCCTCTTTGAGGGAGCTGGCAGACCGAAGCTCTGACTGAGGGAGAAACCTGTCATTCTGAACGCAGTGAAGAATCTTAAAAGGGTACGACACACAGGTCGTACCCTACGTCACTCGGAATGACATCACCGTAGGGACCGGCGTGCTCGACGGTCCGCAACCAACCGACCACCACAACCCACACAACCTGAAACGGTGAAACGGAGACGGCTGAGCCGTGTCCCTACTGTATATCACATATCGCACCGACAGCAAACAAACATACAAACATACAACCAATACAATGTTTTCTATAATTATTTTCACTTTAATATCTGTAAAAAGTTTTACTTTTTTTATTGTATTATTGTGTGGTAAACCCTCAGAACCCTTATAAATAGGGGGTTTCAGAGCCACACAATCACCACACAATGTGCCACACAATAAAGACTTTGTGTGTTATATTATTTCTATGAAATCATCGGTATCAAGCTCTATCTTTTTCCACCATCTCTGACTTCCGTAATCTTTTATTGGTTTAGTAGATTTAGCTCTCACCCAATCGTTCATACCCTGCATAATCAGACCTATTTCTGTGCTGTCCTTTTTGGTGGGTTTGGTGCCGAAATTTTGAAGTGCTTCCTGCCACAGCTCAATTACGCAGGTTTCTTTCTTGTCCTTAAGATAGCTTTCAATCATACCGATACGGTAATCATCCTCGGTTGCTTCACTTTGCTTTTCCTTGATTTTGAAAATCAGGGTTGGGTCTGCATACGGCATCAGCTCACCCTTGTCATAAAGGCTTTTTGCCTCTGCCCAGCACTGCTCGATATAGGCTTTGGCTTCAGCTTCTCTTGCATAAAGATAAGCTCCCGTTGAATTCACCTTAACAGGCAGAAAACGTCGGTTGCCCGTTTTGTCGGTGAGAAACTGCTCCTTGTTGGTGGTGCCGATGAAAACACACTGTCTCGGATGGTCGGTAACACGCTTGTCAAAGGGCATACGGTATCGGTCGTTAAGCCTTGTAAGAAAGCTTTTTACTGCTTCCTGCTCCTTTGTTTTGGTGAGAGCGAGAAGCTCAGATACCTCACAAATCCACGCTCCCTCAAGAGCTTCAATACCTCTCTGACCGTCAAACTCCGTAACCTCGGTGAAGTATTCGTCAGACATATTGAGCCACCTTACAATGGTGCTTTTGCCCTCACCCTGACTTGTTCCTATAAGCACAGGCATATAGTCAAACTTACAGCCGGGATTATAAAGGCGGTGAATACCTCCTGCAAAAATAAGCCTGCTGACCTCTCTTGTGTATGGGGTGTCCTCACAGAGCATAAACTCACGAAGGAACTCTGTTATACGGCTTTTGCCGTCCCATACAAGCATAGTAATCTTGTCTTTCACAGGGTTGAACCTTCTTTCGGAAAGAACGATATTCAAAGCCTCGTTATACTTTCCTGCATTGTAGATGTCATAGGTGCTTTCTATGTACATCTTCGCCCTTGCATCGTCTGCATCAGTCCAGAACTGACTTTTCTCTGATGTAATCTGCATAGGCATACCCGAAAGCTCATTGAAGCATATTCCGAAGAAAGCAGGGTCTTTTCTCAGTATTGTTGTAAAGTTCTCAGCCGTTGATTTCACGTTCCCTTTGCTGTCTGTTTCGAGAAACGGAAAAACATCTGTGCTTGAGAGCATACACTTGTCCACACCGTATTGCAGCTCACTTTCAAAGCTGCTGCTTACGGCTTTTTCAAAAGGCACTTCAACTCCCACAGACCTTGCTCTCTGATAGAGAAGGTGAAGAAGTCTGTGCCTTGATGTTGCTTCAAAGTCCCACAAATCAAGCTGAACTGTTGTGAGCAAATCCTCGGCTGTCATATCGTTTATTGCTTTTTCGTCGAAGATATTTCTTCGTGACATTACACATCACTCCTTTCTATAGTAGGGTACATAAAAAAAGTACCCTCTATAAATAGGGCGGAAAACGGCTTTTTTTGCAGGTTTTATGCAAAAAATTGAAAAAAGACCCCGAAAAAATTTTTCAGAGTCTGTTTTGGTTCTGTTATGGAATTATAACGACGGTTTGTCAGAATTTGTAAAAGGGTGACGGTGGGGTGCGGACACGACACGTCGTGTCCCTACGGTGATGTCATTCCGAGTGAAACGAGGAATCTTTAAAGATTCTTCACTGCGTTCAGAATGACAACTGAAAGCTTCGTCAGTCATTGCCGTCCCCTTCAGGGGAAGGTGATTGCGAAGCAATCGGAAGGGGCTGCATTTTGCATTTTGCACTTTGCATTAAAAAAGCTCCCGAAGGAGCTTTCTTACTTTATCATTTCCCCGAACTCTTCCTCAGAAATAACCGTAACTCCAAGGTCGTTTGCTTTTTTCAGTTACAATGCGGAGCGAAGCGACCCACAATTCTTCATTATTCATCATTCATTATTCATTATTCATTAAAAAAGGAGCCCGAAGGCTCTTTTTTACTTAATCATTTCACCGAACATTTCCTCGGAAATTACCGTAACTCCAAGGTCGTTTGCTTTCTTCAGCTTGCTTCCTGCATCTTCTCCTGCAAGAACATAGCTTGTCTTTTTTGAAACACTGCCCGATGCCTTACCGCCGAAGGACTCAATAATTGCCGTTGCCTCTGAACGGGTAAACTGTGAAAGAGTGCCTGTGAGAACAAAGGTCTTGCCTTCAAAACGGTTGTCCTTTATCTCTTTCTGACTTTCCATATTAAGTCCAAGCTCACAAAGTCGGTTTATCAGCTCACGGCTTTCCTCGTGAGAGAAAAAGTCGGTTACACTTTCAGCCATAATTCTGCCGAAGCCTTCAATAGCTTCAATTTCCTCGGTGGTGGCGTTCATAATCTTTTCCATAGTGCCGAATTTCTCTGAAAGAAGTGAAGCAGTCTTCTGACCGATGTGTCTTATACCGAGAGCATATATGAGCTTTGAAAGGTCATTTTGCTTGCTGCTTTCTGCTGCTGAGAGAAGATTCTGAGCGCTCTTTTCACCCATACGCTCTATGGAAGCAATGTCTTCTTTTCTGAGAGTGTAAATGTCTGCAGCCGTTTTTATAAGTCCCTCGTTTACCAGAGCTTCAAGCACAGCCGTACCCATACCCTCAATGTCCATAGCATCCCTTGAACAGAAGTGAATGAGGTTACGCAGAAGCTGACTGGGACAGTCGGGATTGCAGCAACGAAGGGCTGCCTCATCTTTTTCTCTTGTTACCTTACCGCCACAGGAAGGGCAGATGTCAGGAATTTTGTAAGGCACTGCATTTTCACCGTGACTTACAACAGAAAGCACCTCAGGGATAATATCGCCCGCTTTTCTGATAATAACTCTGTCACCGATGCAGATTCCTTTTTCATCAATGAAATCCTGGTTGTGAAGGGTGGCTCTTGAAACGGTTGTGCCTGCAAGAAGTGTAGGCTCGAAAATGCCTGTAGGGGTAAGCACACCCGTTCTGCCTACACCGATTTCAATGTCGAGAAGAGTGGTCTCTTTTTCTTCGGGAGGGTACTTGAAGGCAAGCGCCCACTTGGGGAATTTTGCCGTTGAGCCGAGAATTTCTCTCTCTGAGAAATCGTCAACCTTAATAACTGCTCCGTCAATATCAAAGGGGAGAGTGCCTCGGCTTTCACCGATTCGGTTTATCTCTTCAATTGCCTTTTCAATGCTTTCACATTTTTTGTAAAAAGGCACTGTGTTAAAGCCAAGCTCTTTGAGATAGTCAAGTGACTCCTTGTGTGAAGAAAGCTCTCTTCCTTCAATTCTCTGAATATTGAACACGAAGATGTCAAGCTTTCTCTTTGCAGTAATCTGAGGGTTCTTTTGCCTCAGTGAGCCTGCAGCAGCATTTCTCGGATTCTTGAAGGTCTTTTCACCGTTTAATTCCTGCTCTGCAGTAAGCTCTGTGAACACCTCTCTCGGCATATAAACCTCACCTCTGACCTCAATAAGAGGAAGGGGAGTGTTCAGCTTTAAAGGCACATTACGGATTGTTCTGATGTTTGCCGTTACATCTTCACCAACCCTGCCGTCACCTCTTGTAGAAGCTCGTGTGAGCATACCGTTTTCATATTCGAGTGAAACGGAAAGACCGTCAATTTTCGGCTCAACAACATAGGTGGGCGTAACCTCTGCACCTTTCACTCTCAGGTCAAATGCCTTTACATCGTCAAAGCTGAAGCCATCCTGAAGACTTTCCATGGGTACAAGATGCTCAACGGGAGTGAACTGACCGTCTGCTTTTCCTCCGATACGGTGAGTGGGACTGTCAGATGTGAGAAGCTGAGGATACTTCTCCTCAATTGCGATAAGCTCGTGAAGAAGACGGTCATATTCGAAGTCTTCAATTTCAGGCTCGTCGTTTTCATAATACTTCTTGTTGTGATATTCAATTATGCCTCGTAATTCCTCAGCACGGTTTTTCATAAGCTCAAAATCATTCATCGTTTTTCTCCTCGTTTAAGTGTGCCTTCAAGAAATTCATTTTTAAACCACACATCTTCTATTGTGAACTCTTTCCCGTTGAGATAAGAAAGCTCTTCGGCATCGGTGGTGAAATCAAAAATCAGCTTGTATGAGCAAAGGCATTGCTTTTTATATCCGCTTTCCTTGTTCTGACGGTTGCTTCCGTATTTTCCGTCACCTAAAAGGGGATGGCCTATGGAAGCCATATGAGCTCTTATCTGATGTGTTCTGCCTGTGAGAAGGTCAATTTCAAGAAGGCTGAGTCCGCCAGCATAGCCGAGAACCGTATACTTTGTACGGATGAATTTTCCGCCTTGCTGCTG
>JAZRJR010000038.1:0-11590 GCA_045645885.1 Acutalibacteraceae bacterium
CCCAAGGTTGTTGCTATCACAGCTGACCTTGCAAAATCAACAAAGCTCGGTGACGTTCTTAAGGTTTGCCCCGAAAGAGTTATCAACGTTGGTATCGCAGAACAGGATATGTTCGGTGTTGCTGCAGGTATGGCAAGAGCAGGAATGATTCCCTTCCTTTCAGGCTTCTCAGCTTTCACATCAATGAGAGCTTGTGACCAGCTTCACACAGACATCTGCTATCAGAACGTTAACGCAAAGATCATTGCTACTCACTCAGGTACATCATTCGGTCAGGCTGGTTCAACTCACCACGCTATCACTGACCTTGCTATCACAAGAGCAATGCCCAACCTTACAGTTATCGTTCCCGCTGACGGCTTTGAAACAGCAAATGCAGTTAACGCTGCTTACGATAACTTCGGCCCCTACTACATCCGTATCAACCGTGGTTTTGACCGTGTTCTTTATGACAATCAGGACTATGGCTTTGAAGTTGGTAAGGCAGTAGAAGTTCACGAAGGTACAGATATCACAGTTATCGCTTGCGGTTCTTGTGTATTCCAGGCTCGTGAAGCTGCTAAGTTCCTTAAGAACTCAGACGGTCTTTCAGTTCGTGTTCTTAACATGCACACAATCAAGCCCATCGACGTTGGAGCTATCCAGAAGGCAATTTCTGACACAAGAAGAATCATCACAGTTGAAGACCATCTTGTTACAGGCGGTCTCGGTTCAGCTGTTGCTGAAGTTATGGCTCAGTACGGTAAGGGCTGCGCATTCAAGATGCTCGGTCACAAGGGCTTTGCTATGATCGGTCTTCAGGAAGACATTATGTCAGATGCAGGTATCGATGCTAACGGTATCATCGCTGCAGTTCGTGAAACAATGAACGCAGACTTCGAAGAAGACGACAACTGGGACGACGAATTCTAATAATACAAGGAGGCAAATGACATGGCTCATACACAGGAAGCCTTATATTCAAATAAAATCTTTCTCAATGCTGCTTTGCCGCTTGTAAAAGTAATTGCAAATGACGATCCCAAACTCAAGAAAAAGTTTGAAAAAGCACACGCAGTAATTCAGGTAAGCTGTCTTGATCCCGAAGTTGAAGGCGGCAAGAGAGGTATGCACTTCGTTGTAAATTCAGGCGAATGGCTTGTACACACCTGTCTTACAGAAGATCCCCACATTGAGCTTCAGTTCAAGAGCGTTGAAAACCTCAACGATTTCTTCAAGGGCAAGATTACACCTGCAGGTATTCCCAAAATCAAGGGCCTCAAGAAGGCTGACGTTCTCATCAGCTTTGTAATGGTTCTTCTTAAAATGGCTAACCTTCTCGGTGCAACAGAAGCTCCCAAGGATGAAGCAACAAAAGAGCTTCTCGTTAAGTGCTATTTCTATCTTCTTTCAAGCGGTATCAGCCAGCTTAACAAGCTCGGACATCCCGAAATCAAGGATTGGACAACTAAGAGCCCCGACCGTGTTTATGCTTTTGCAGTTGACGGTTATCCTCAGGTTGCTGCTTACCTCAGAATCAAGGCAGGTAAGTCAAGAGCAGGCAGAGGCGAATACAAGAGAGCAATGCCTTTCTTCACACTTCGTTTCAACAACCTTGACAGCGCTCTCGGTATTCTTATGAGTACTGACGATATGCTTGAAGCTACAAAGGCAGGACGTCTTATTATGGACGGCGGCCCTGAATTCGGCGCTCAGCTCGGTGGATTTATGCTTGAAATCGGCGCACTTGCAAAATAAAAACTCATCCCGACATTCCCTTGAGTGTCGGGAATTTTTATGCTATAATGTTAAAAAGGGCGGTGAGAGAATGAAGAACAACAAAAAATATATTCAGCCTTATATTATTTTAGGATTTGCACTCTGGCGGCTGATTTCTGCTTTGTTTATGCGGAATCCTTACGAGTGCCCGATGGCGGCAGACGCAGGCTTGCTTATGGAAGTTGTCGTGATGATTTCTCTTCTTTTGTACTCCGTAGCAAGGATAATTCATTATAGCCTTTGGCGAAAGAAAGCCAAAACTGAACCTGAAACCGGAGAAGAACCGGTATTTGATACTGAACGAATGCAGCGTCTTGATTTAATTCTGCTCGGTATTCTCGGAATAATTTCTTTTCTTACATTCACCTTTCTTTCTTACGGAAATCTTGCTGAGACATGGCAATTCTGGGTTCTTGGCGGCTCAATGATCATTTATTTTCTTGCGATTTCATTTATGGCAAGAAAAAAACTGAAAATCAAAATGACGATAGCATGTCTTGTAGCGTTAATTGCTCTTGTCGGTATTTTCACCACGGCACAGCTGAGCCTTCAGAAATATGAAAGCAATTCAAAGAATTTTCTCAGCTACGGCGGAAATCCCGTTTCTGTTACTGAATTCGGTATAACAGAGAAAAATGCCAACGAAGAAGAGCCGATTGAGAAAATCACGCCCTTTGCAGAATACTACATTTTCCGTTCACGCACTCACGAAGAAACCGCTGACGGCAGAAAGCCTTTTATTTACTACTATGTTCTCAGAAGTGAAAATGAAAAAATCAGAGTAAAATATGAAAGCGGACTGAAAGAATTTTCGGAAAAATACGGTTCAACCCTCAGGGAGCTGCAAAGCGACAAATGGGATTATATCTGCAGAGAGGTTTACGAGGGAGAAGAAACAGACTGCGGTTATGCGGTTAAAGGCAATATCATAGTTTATCTTGACATTATCGAAGACATAACCTTTGAAGAATTTTTCGACAAAGCATATGAAAATATAATAAAAGACAAAAGCACCGCACAGTAAAATGTGCAGTGCTTTTGTTTTGGGGAAGAAAATTAATGAAAAACAAACCAAAAGTTTGAGGAATCGTCTTTTCAGTGAGCAGGCTTTTCCTGAGGCAGCATATTGTAAATTGTGCCGTCAGTGCCTACCATGCTGATCGGAGTGTCGGGAAAAACAGCACGGATGAGATCAATGAAATCATTACTGTTTTCACCGGGAAAGCCTGTGACTATTGTCAGGGGCTTTCTTTTTGCAATGTGAGCGGTAACTGTGAGAATGGGGTCATCGTTGAAATAAACCGCCATATCACCGCCGCAGTTTTTTGAAAGCTGATAAAGCTTTTCTATAACGTCTGTATCAATTCTGTTATCTTCATTGCTTGTGGGCAGCACAGATACAACCTCAAGGCTTGCGTTGCTGCTTTCTGCAATAGTTTTCCCTGCTTTTACAAGACCCTTTGATGATTTCTGTGCTGTTACGCAAACCAGAACAAGTCTTTCGCTGTTCATCAGGATAACCTCCTTTTGTGTCTTCAGTATACAATGGGAAATTTAAGACAACTTAAAAAATAAAATTTTTATTCAGAATTTTTGAAATTGCTATTATAAAGAATTGCTATTGTAAAAACTTCAGCTTTATGCTATACTTAAAGCAGTATAATTTTAAGGAGGCAGAAGCCTTGGCTAAAAAGAATGCTTTTCAGAGCCACACGGGAAATTTTATGAAATACCGTTATCTTCTCGGTGAGCTTGTTTCTAAAAATATAAAGCTGCAGTACCGCAACTCCGTGCTTGGTGTTCTGTGGACATTTCTGCAGCCGCTTCTTACAATGATTGTTCTTGCTTTTGTGTTCAGCAATCTTTTCGGAAGAAATTCTGCAGAGGTGGTAAACTATCCTGTTTATCTTCTTTCGGGCAGACTTCTCCATCAGTTTTTTGTGCAGTCAACAAAAAAAGCAATGAAATCCATCCGCTCAAACACATCCATCATCAAGAAGGTTTATGTGCCGAAGTATATCTATCCGCTTTCAGGCATACTTTCAAATTTTGTAACCTTCCTTATTTCTCTTCTTGTGCTTGTGGGTGTTATGATTTTCTATAATGTAATAGGAAAAGATCCCGTTGCAGTTTCGTGGCAGATTATTTTTGCAATTGTTCCCGTAATCGTGCTGTTCTTCCTTTCTCTCGGCGTGGGAATGATTCTTGCAACACTTGATGTGTTCTTCAAGGACGTTGAAAATCTCTATGACATTTTCACCCTTCTTCTTTTCTACCTTACACCGATTGTTTACACTATTGACCGTCTCGGCTTCGCAGAGGGCTCATGGCAGGCTTCTATGCTCAAGCTGAACCCTATGTACGGAATAATCGGAATGTTCCGTGCGTCAATAATTCATTCAACCGAGTTTATGTCATTTTTCAGCATAAACGATCTTATTTACTGCAGCGCCTTTGCTCTTATATGCTGCGCAATCGGTTTTGTTGCTTTCTATAAAAAGCAGGATAAGTTCATACTTCACATTTAAGGAGGGAACAGGATTGTCAAAATATGCAATTGAAGTAAATCATGTCAGTATGCTCTTTCACCTTAACAAAGAGCGTGTTGACAATGCAAAAGAATATGTAATCCGTTTTCTCACAAGAAAGCTTTCATACACCGAATTCTGGGCGCTGAAGGATGTCAGCTTCAAGGTGGAAAAAGGCGACAGAGTTGGTATTATGGGCTTTAACGGTGCAGGTAAAAGTACACTTCTCAAAACCATTGCAGGTGTGCTTAAGCCCACTATGGGTGATGTTAAGGTGCGTGGCGTAATCGCTCCGCTTCTTGAGCTTGGTGCAGGCTTCGATATGAACTATTCAGGTGCAGAGAACATCTATCTTTACGGTGCAACAATGGGTTATTCCAAAAGCTTCATTAAAGAGAAGTACAACGAAATTGTTGAATTTTCCGAGCTTGGCGAATTCATCAATGCACCCATGAAAAGCTATTCCTCAGGTATGAAAACCCGTCTGGGCTTTTCGATTGCAACGGCGGTAAAGCCTGATGTGCTGATTCTTGACGAGGTGCTTTCAGTGGGTGACGCTGCCTTCAAGGATAAGAGTGAGCAGAGAATTATGGATATGATGGCTGACGGTGTAACTGTGCTTTATGTTTCACACAGCACCGACAGAGTCCGTAAGCTCTGTAACAAGGCACTCATTCTCACAAAGGGTCAGGTTGTGGCCTTCGGTGAAAGCGACGAAATCTGCGATATGTATACCGAAATGGTTAACAGCAAATAAAAAAGAGGAAGACAGGGGACGGTTCTCTGTCTTCTTTTATTTAAACAAAAATGTAAAGCGTGTTAAAAAAGACAGAGAACCGTCCCTTGTCTTCTGAATTGTAATATATTTGTTATAATTTTGTGCTACTGTTTGTAAGAAATAAGTTTTACAATAAAAATGTACCAAGGAAAGTGCAAAAGGAGAGAAAGCAATGTATAAGGTTCTGGTATGTGATGACGATAAGGCGATTGTCCGTTCAATTGAAATTTATCTTTCTTCTCAGGGATATGAAACAGTCAGCGCCTACAACGGAAAAGAGGCTCTGGATATTCTCAGAAAGGATAAAGACATCCACTGCATTATAATGGATATTATGATGCCTGTGATGGACGGTATTACTGCCACTCTTGAAATCAGAAAGGAGAGCAATATTCCCATTATCTTCCTTTCGGCAAAAAGCGAGGACACCGATAAAATTGCAGGTCTCGGCTTCGGTGGTGACGACTATGTAACAAAGCCCTTCAGTCCTCTTGAGCTTTGCGCAAGGGTAAAGTCACAGATAAGGCGTTATGTTACCTTAGGCGCAAGAGTTGAGGAAAAGGATGTAATTACTACAGGCGGACTTTCTCTTGATCTTAAGCGCAAAGCAGTTACCCTTGACGGTGAAGAGGTAAGACTTACTGCAACGGAATACGGTATTCTCGAATACCTTATGAAAAATCTCGGAATTGCAATTTCCTCAAATCAGATTTTCGAAAATGTCTGGAACGAAAATGCTTTCTCTGCAGAAAAAACTGTAACGGTACACATCAGACGAATAAGAGAAAAAATTGAAATCGACACAAAGAATCCTAAATACTTAAAGGTGGTGTGGGGCATTGGATACAAGGTTGAAAAAATCTAAAATTACATTTACAAAGGTGCTGTGCGTTTTTCTTATACTCCTCACTGTTGGCTTTTGTACCTTCAGTGCAGTGGAAAGAGTTGACACAGTCTGGCAAAGCAGCGCAACAAAGGTTACACTTGAGGATGTGCTGCAGTTTAAAACGGTAGGCAGAATGGAGAATATCGTCTTTGCAAATCAGCTTGACAATTATCTCAGCTCTCTTGAAAATCTTGCGGAATTTGAAGGCGGCAGCAAGGCTGTTTATGAAAAAGAAGCTAACGCTTATAAGAGTGCATCTGAAAACCTGAAAAATGATATTCTCTATCACATAAAAAGGGACATGTACGAAACCAATAAGCACGGCGTAACCGAGGGTATAGTCGGTCTTCTTGAACTCGTTCAAGCAGGTTATGTATCACTTGATTATATGAATGTTCCCTCAGGTCAGGCAGGCAGATATCTTGACTACAAAACAGAGTTTTCCTATTGGGAAGTGGAAGACTGGGAATATGTTGACTTTTTCGTTGATGAGCCTGAGATGTATTACGACAGCTCCTGGGATGATACCCATTCAAACAACTCAACCGTTGAGTATTACTACAACAGTCTGCCTAAGGATGTAAAAGCGATGGCAGCTGAACTGGGTTATGACCTTGTGGTGCCTATCAATGCAGTTGTTTATGAAGATGATGTTGATGAAACCGTAATGCACACAACTATGCCGGATGTTACAAATGTTGACGGTGAGCTGAATTTTGAAAACAGAGGCTCGTCTTATTTCTTCGGCTTTTACGGTGTCAGTGTAAATACGGAGAAGCTTAATGATGTGATTTATCAGTCGCCTTATTCTTCTTATGAGGATTTCCTTGAAAAGTATGAGCGTAATCTGACTGCACTCAAGGAATTTCCTTCAGCTTACTTTGCAACAATCAAAAACGGCAAGGTTGTTTCAACAAACTTAAAGGGTATAACTGAAAAATCCACAGAGTATGACATAATGAAAGCCATTGGAAAGTGTCATTTTCAGGCTCGGTTCAAGGGTGAGAGCTGGGATGTAATTAAATCTGATATTTTCGATGCAGACGAAGGCTATCTTCTCAGCCATTACGAAGATATGAAATGTGTCCATTTTGTAGGTGTTTATCCCTACGGCACAGAAAACTCAAAGCCCTTCCACGAAAAGCTCGGTGCGGAATACCGTGACAATTTTCTTATGATGACCAACGCAATTCAGGAAATGATCTGGATTGCACTTATCGGTCTTGCAGTCTGCATACTTTTCAGCATTATTCTCATTATGAAGAGCGGCAGATACAAAAAAGATGATGAAGTCTATATGGCATATCCCGACAAGATGTGGGTTGAAGTGAGAACGGCAATTGACGGAGCAATTGTGTTCTGCTGCGGATGGCTTTTCCTCGAAGAACTGTTTTCCTTGCCTGTCGGTTTTGTGAGCTTCAATGCTTTTCTTATGACAGCTATGGCAGTTGTAGTTGCGGCAGCACTTTTAGACCTTATACTTTACATCACAAGACATATTAAAAACCGTGATCTCGGAAAGAGCTTTATGGTTGCATGGATATTCAACAAGGTAATCAAGGGAATCTGGAACTTCTTCAGAAAGAACAAAGAAAAGCTTAAGAATAAAATTAAAGCCGCCAAGCAGAAATATATCTATGTAGGCGACGTTGAAACTGAGGTTAAGAGAAAAACTCTGGGTGTTGTTATCATCAACATTATTGTGGGCGGTTTTGCACTTTTCCTTATGGCGGCAGAAAACTTCGGCTTTGCTTTATTCATTATCTTAGTTCTCTTCCTTTTCGATTGCTACATTCTTCTTCGCGGTATCCGTTTTGTGGGTGCAGTAAAACGTCTTTTCAGAGTTACATCTGAAATCCGCAACGGTGAAGAAAACGCAAAGGTTGACTACACTGCAATTCCCACTGCCTTCCACAAAACTGCCGATGACCTTATGGGTATCCGTGACGGAATCAGAAACGCAGTTGATAAGGCTATGCAGAACGAAAAAATGAAAACAGAGCTTATCACCAACGTTTCTCACGATCTGAAAACGCCCCTCACAAGTATTATCAACTATGTTGACCTTCTTCAGAAGTGCGACATCGAAGACGAAACTGCACAGAGCTATCTTGGGGTGCTCAGCGAAAAAAGTGACCGTCTCAAGCACCTTATTGAAGACCTTGTTGAAGCTTCAAAGGCTTCCTCAGGCGCCATCAATGTGCATACGGTTTCCGTCAGTGTAAATGAATTCATCAATCAGCTTACAGGTGAACACGCAGAAGGTCTTTCAGAGAAAAATCTCAATGTAATCGTGACTCTCCCCGACGAGGATATTATTGTAAAGGCTGACAGCAATCTTCTTTACAGAGTTCTTGAAAATCTTGTTGTGAATGTAAAGAAGTATGCAATGGAGCATACAAGGGTTTATATCAGCGCTCAGAGGTCGGAAAACACGGCAAAGATTATCATCAAGAATATTTCTGCCGCACCTTTAAATATGACACCTGAGGAGCTTAAAAGCCGATTTGTCCGTGGTGACGAATCACGCTCAACCTCAGGTAACGGTCTGGGCCTTTCAATTGCAGAAAACCTATGCAACCTTATGAAGGGTAAGCTTGACCTTGCAATTGACGGTGATCTTTTCACCGCAACGGTTGAAATGCCCATAGAATAAAAAAGCACCGAAAGGTGCTTTTTATTCTTAGAGTTAAGAAACCTCTCCGTCAGCCTACGGCTGTCACCTCTCCTTTCATGAGAGCTGGATTCGTCGAAGACGAAGACGGAGAGGTGTTATAATCGGAGCTTTGCTCCCCACGTTTCCACTTTCCACTTTTAACTTTCAACTTTAAAAAAGAGGTCAGCTTTCGCTGACCTCTTTTAAAACTTCGTCTGAATTGTGTGCAATGAAATCTGCACCGTTTTTTATAAGCTCCTCTTCATCACGAAAGCCCCAGGTGACACCGATACACTTTACACCTGCATTATGTGCGGTCTCAACATCAACCTCGCTGTCACCCACATAAATGCACTCATCAGCCTTTAAAGAGAAGGTGTCAAGAACCTTAAGCACATTCACAGGATTGGGTTTTCTTTCCTCTTCAACAGAAACACCGATGGCTTCTTCAATTGAGGGAAAGTAATCCTTGCAAAGGTCAACCACCGCCGAATGAAGCTTGTTTGAAACAACTGCTGTGCGGATGCCTTTTTCTCTGAGCTTTTCTATAAGCTCATTGACACCCTCATAAGGTGCGGTGTTATCTGACATATGCTGAAGATAATGAGCTCTGAAAATGTCAAGACACTTTGCGTTTATCTCTTCATCAGTACCCTCAGGAGTTGAACGCTCCATAAGCTTTTTTACACCGTTGCCGATAAACCGTCTGACCTCATCAATTGTTCTTTCGGGAAAGCCGAAAGAACAAAGGGCATAATTCACAGAATTATAAAGGTCGGTGAGAGTGTTGAGAAGTGTTCCGTCAAGATCAAATATAACTGCCTTATACATTATCTTACGGGCTTAGTGTGCCAGATATCTCTTGCATAGTCGTTGATAGCTCTGTCAGCAGCAAATCTGCCTGCGCCTGCGATGTTCATAAGTGACATCTTGTTCCAGAGATCTCTGTCCTTCCATACCTCGTCAATCTTCTTCTGAGCTGCTCTGTAATCTGCAAAGTCAGCAAGAACCATATAGGGGTCGTGGTGAATGATTGTGTTGCCGATTTCGGGGAACTGCTTGCCGCCGATACCCTGCTGAATGAAGTCAACAACTCTCTTGAGCTCAGAATTGTTGTTGTAGTAGTTCATAGGAACATAGCCTGTTTTCTGAAGGTCATTTACAACGGGAGTTGTCATACCGAAGAGGAACATATTCTCGTCGCCCACAGCCTCGTTGATTTCAACGTTTGCACCGTCAAGTGTGCCGAGTGTGAGAGCGCCGTTGATCATAAGCTTCATGTTACCTGTGCCGCTTGCTTCTGTACCTGCAAGAGAAATCTGTTCGCTGATGTCAGCTGCAGGCATAAGCTTTTCAGCCATTGTAACATTGTAGTCTTCAAGATAAACAACCTTAAGTCTGCCCTTCATATCGGGATCGTTGTTGATAAGGTCAGCAAGAGCGCAGATAAGTGAAATAATCTTCTTTGCTACAAAGTAGCCTGAAGCAGCCTTTGCACCGAAAATGTAGGTGTGGGGAACGAAGTCGCCGTTCGGATTATCCTTGATTTCAAGATATTTTGCAATAATCTGAAGCGCATTGAGGTGCTGACGCTTATATTCGTGAAGACGCTTAACCTGTACGTCGAAAATTGAATTGGGATCGATTTCGATGCCGGTCTTCTTCTTTACGTACTTTGCAAATTCCTTCTTGTTTTCAAGCTTGATTTCACCGATTTTCTTAAGAACCTTCTTGTCCTTAGCGAATTTCTTGAGATTAAGAAGCTCGTCAGCGTCATAGATGAACTTGTCACCGATAAGCTCTGTAATATAATCTGTAAGAAGGGGGTTTGACTGACAGAGCCAACGTCTGTGAGCAATACCGTTTGTTACATTCTTGAACTTGTCGGGAGTAAGCTTGTAATATTCGTTGAAAATTGTGTCCTTGAGAATCTGACTGTGAAGAGCAGAAACACCGTTTACGCTGTGACAGCAGGCAACACAAAGGTTAGCCATTCTGATAACACCGTTTGCGATAACTGCCATTTCTTCAACCTTGCCTGCATCATAGGTCTGATTCCAGATGTGGCTTCTGTATCTGTTGTCGATTTCCTTGACAATCTGATAAATTCTGGGAAGAAGGCTTCTGAACAGGTCTTCAGGCCAGCATTCAAGAGCTTCCTTCATAACTGTGTGGTTAGTGTAAGCAGTAGCCTTTGTAACAATGTTCCACGCATCGTCCCAGCCGTAGCCGCATTCGTCAAGAAGAATACGCATAAGCTCAGGAATTGAAAGTGTGGGGTGAGTGTCGTTGATGTGGATAGCGTTTGTTTCAGCAAAGTTTTCCATTGTGCTGTAGTGACGGAGATGTCTGCTTACGATATCCTGAACTGAAGCTGAAACAAGGAAATACTGCTGCTTGAGACGGAGACTCTTGCCCTCGGCGTGTCCGTCGGAGGGATAGAGAATCTTACTGATAACCTCAGCCATAGCCTGATTTTCCATAGCGAGCATATATTTACCCTGATCGAAATACTGCATATTCAGAGAGGGAGCCTTACTTTTCCAGAGACGGAGGATAGAGATAGCCTTGCCGTCCTTACCGCTGACATACATATCGTAGGGTACTGCGAGGATGTCGGTGGTGTTTCTGTATTCTACGCTGTGATAGTGGTTATCCCAGTTATCGATAACCTCACCGCCGAAGCGTACGGTGAAGGTGTCCTTCTCCTTCGGTCTGAGCCATACCTCACCACCGGGAAGCCAGAAGTCGGGAAGCTCAGTCTGCCAGCCGTCGATAAGCTTCTGCTTGAAGATACCGCATTCATAGAGGATGCTGTAGCCCATACCGTAGTAGCCCTGTGTTGCGAGACCCTCGAGGTAGCAGGCAGCGAGTCTGCCGAGACCACCGTTACCGAGACCTGCATCGGGCTCACAATCATAGAGCTTGGCGAGGTTGATGCCCATATCCTTGAGTGCGTCCTCGAAAACCTTGGTAAGGTTAAG
>JAZRJR010000039.1:0-16699 GCA_045645885.1 Acutalibacteraceae bacterium
TAAAACTGATTTGTCCCGTATGCTCAGAAAGACTGAGCCTTACGGAAAGATGCTATAAATGTAACAGCAATCATAGCTTTGACCTTGCCAAAGAGGGTTATGTGAACCTTCTTACAGGCAATCACAAGGACGGCTCACTTATCGGTGACAACAAGGAAATGGCAAAATCGAGAAAGGCTTTTCTTGAAAAAGGGTACTTCAACCCCCTTAAGAATTTTCTTGTTACATATATAAATGAAAACACCGCTGAAGATGCAGTTGTTGCTGACATCTGCTCAGGTGAGGGATATTATTCCCACTCAGTCCGTGAGGAGACAGGCAGACAGGTTTGCGGCTTTGACATTTCAAAGGAGATGGTGAAGCTTTCTGCAAAACGCAGAAACGGCAACATCTATTTCGTTGCAAATCTTTCGAAAATCCCCCTTGAAACAGAGAGTGTTGACCTTGCTTTTCATCTTTTTGCTCCCTTTCAGGAAAAGGAATTCAGCCGTATTTTAAAAGAAAACGGCACAATTATAACTGTTGTTTCAGGTGAAAATCATCTGTTTGAGCTTAAAGAGCTTCTTTATGACACCCCTTACAAAAATGATGAAATGCCTCCCGAAACAGAAAATCTTCAGATTAAAGAGAAAATAAAAATAAGTGAAAAGGTGCTTCTCAGAAGTGCTGAGGATATTGATGCTCTTTTCAGAATGACACCCTATTATTACCACACAAGGCCTGAGGATAAAATGAAGCTTCAGGGCGTGGAAAGTCTTGAGGTAACTCTCGATTTTGCGGTGTATGTAATGAAGAAGCCGTAAAGTCTTTCCGGTGCTCAGAAACGGTTATGCAGGGAATGAACGATTGGGTAAGGATGGATGTAGCTAAGACGTTTAAATAGTTCGGTGTGCAAAGATATTGGAAAAAACAAGAATTAGATTTTATTGAGATAGAGTGTTAGCTTAACAATGCAGTTGGTTGTTAAGCGGTTGTTAAGTGGTTGTTAAGCTCTGAAACGCCCTATTTATAAGGGCTTACAAGCATTGTTTAACAACTTAACAATAAAAAAAGTAAAACTCTTTACAGATATTAAAGTGAAAATAATTATAGAAAGTGTTGTTCGGTTGTTCGTTGTATGTTTGTTTGTTTGCTGTCGGTGCGATGCGTGATGCACAGTAGGGACACAGCTGAAGACCCTCCCACCGCAAGCGGTCCCCCCTCCCTTAAAAGGGAGGGCTCATAAGGCTCCCCTTTTAAGGGGAGCTGTCAAAATCGCAGATTTTGACTGAGGGGTTTATAATCGGAGCGAAGCGACCCTTAACTCCACACTCCACTCTCCACACTGAAAAAAAGAGCCCGAAGGCTCTTTTTTTACAGTCTTTTATATCTCTTTGTCCATCGTCTGACTTTCTTTTCGTCATATTTCTCAGGCATACTGCTGCACACAGCTGACATCATGGGAACGTTTTTTACAACATCTATAAGCGGGAAGAAAAGATACCACACTCTCCAGAAGTTCTTTAACAGGTGAAGAACATATTCCTTGTCAACGGGAACACCTGTTCTGAATGCAAGCTGCTTTGCGGTGAGAAGCTTCTTTTCAAGGAAGAAGTCAACGTTCTTGCCTGATACAAAGCTGAAGAATTTTTTGAGAATTGCAATTGTGAGAAGTCCCTTGCCGTGATTCTGAAAATATTCATATTCATACTGCCACAAGGCTTCAGCTGAAAGCTCACCGTCTTCTGCCTTGATTACGGCATCGGAAAGAAGCTTTCCTGCCTTCATGCTGAGGGTTATTCCGCAACCGTTGAGCGGTATGGTCATACCTGCACTGTCACCCACACAGGCATAGCCGTCACACACAAGAAGGGGAAGCATTCTGCGAAGAGGAATCACACCCGACTGACCGCCTCGTATAATTTCATTACCCATAAAGGGATAAAGCTCTCTGAAGTCTTTGATGCTCATATCGATTTCTTCCTGAGTCAGCCTGCCTTCAGAACCGAATTTACCCACAAGAATGTCGCAACGGTCTTCCTCTGTAATGAACCAGTCAATACCTGGACGGTTGAGGTGGAAAAGATGAATACTGTAAGGCGGATCAATTTTTTCACCTGTTGTGTTTTTGTAGTAAACTCTGTAAACATAAAACACATCAGCTTCCTTGAGGTCTTTTTCAATTCCGCAGACAGAAGGCAGCTTTGTTCTTACGGGTGATTTCATACCTGCAGCGTCAATTACAAGGTCTGAAAAGGCAGAAACAACCCTTCCGTCTTTTTCATATCGAAGACCTATAACCTTTTTGCCTGCAGTGAGAGGAGCAATTACTCCGGTGCTGAAGCTGAATTTTACACCGACTTCAAGACAGCAGTCCACAAGGTAGTTGATAAGCACCTTTCGGTCCATATTGAAGCCGTCATTTTCAATAAAGGGCAGGGGAATTTTTACCGTTGCTTTAGGGTTGGTGAAGACCTGGGGGATACCAGGTGTATACATAGAGTCAGGCGGACAGGGGATACCTGACTCGGTGAAGGCTGACATTTCAAGAGCATCGTGCCAGTCATAGCCGAGGTTTTCACGATTTTTAGATTCAAGCACAGTTACATCATAACCCTTCTTTGCAAGGTTATATGCTGCGGTAAGACCGCCGTGACCTGCACCTGCAACAAGAATTCGTTTCATAAAAATTGCCTCCCGTTATTAAAGTGTTTAGAGTTAAGAGTTAAGAGTTGAGAGTTGAGATGTGGTCGCAGCTTTATATATTTACAACGGTAAGTATTATTCTGCGGAACTAATTCTACTGTATCGGATAAAGAGAAGATTATATCCGCCTTAATTATCTTGAATGATAAAAACTCTACCCGCCTTTTTTATCAGTCTGCTTTGGCGGTCTGAGTATAAAAGCTTAGCAGTAAACTGACACGGATATAATCGGAGCGAAGCTCCCCACATCTTAACTCTCAACTCTTAACTCTTAACTCTTAACTCTGAAAAAGCAAAAAGGGGCATAAAGCCCCTTTGCTTTTTTATTCAGCGTTTCTCATAGCGTTGAGCTTATCAAGAGTTTCTTTCTGTGTTTTGTTTGAAATTTCATACTTGAGCATGGGAAGTACTGAAAGTGCACAGGTTACTGCTGCAGGAATTGAAACGAGGAAGAACATACCGAAACGGTAAGCCTCAAATTCGGGAGCAGTTGCAAACATAAAGTCGTTTGCAGGTGACTTTGAAAGCATTTCGTTACAGATCTGTACGTTGTCACCGCTGAAGCCTACTGCTGCAAATACGATGCCCTGAATGAATGATGAGATACCTGCACCAAGTTTAACGATGAATGACTGACCTGAGAAGAATACACCGTCAGGACGGTAGCCTGTTCTGAGCTCGTCATAGTCAACACAGTCAGCAATCATAATTGACTGAAGAACCATTGTCACACCCTGACAAGCACCGGCAACTGCAAAGAGAACTGCCATTACAGCAACCCAATGCCACTTGTAAAGGTTTGTGCCGTCAAGAAGGTAGATGATGAAGAACAGTGCAAAGGGGATAGCACTGATAAGACAGCACCAGTTGAAGATTGTCTTCTTTTCAAACTTTTCGCAAAGCTTAGGAACAATAATGTTTGCAACAAACTGAGCACCGAAAAGTGAACCGCCGAGAATTACCATATAGATAACATAGCTCTGACCGTTACCGCTGTTGTCACCGAAGTAATAAGCGAGAAGAGTCATTGCAACGGTTGAAAGAATGTTCATGGGAGCACGTACAACGCCTGAGATGAGAATTCGTCTGAAGGGAACGCAACCCCACATGATTTTTACGTTCTGAATGAAGCCCTTATGTTCGTCTGAAGGCTGCTGAACTCTTTCCTTAGCAAAAGCTGCACACTGGAAGAGAATTGAACCGATAAGAGTAAGAATACCGCAGACCACAAGGAAGCCTGCCTGCTGACCGTCCTTGTTGCTCATTCCGCCGGCTTCGAACATACCGCCCACTGCCTGAGAAGCGGGAAGAACTGCAACAAGAGCCACACCGCCGCCTACACCGGCAACGATTCTTGCAAGGCCCATAAGCTTTTCTCTGTCTGATGCCTTTTCTGTCATAAGTGCAGTGATGCCCCAGATGGGAATGTCACCTGCGGTGTAGGTCATACCCCAGAGGATGTATGAAACTGCTGCCCAGCCGATAATGAGAGCATTTTTTGCAGCTGAGTTTTCACCTGAATACTGACCGTTAACGAAGGTCAGGAAGGTTGTAACCATTACGATTGCGGGAACGAAGAAGAGATAAGGACGGCATTTGCCCCACTTGCTTCTTGTTCTGTCTACGATTGTACCCATCATAGGGTCGTTGATTGCGTCCCAGATTCTTGCAACACCCATGATTACGCTGATTGCTGCTGCAGGAATGAAGATAACGCTCTGGAAATAGAAGGTCATACCTGTTGCGATAATGTTATAAATAACATTCTGTCCGAGAAGACCTAACAGATACATATTCCTTTCTTTACTTGTGTAAGTATTCATTCTTTTTTTCCATCCTTTCTTTAAGAAAATACGCTTTATACTTAACAATCTATATTATATCATAGTTTAGGAAGGGTGGCGTATAGAAAATAATGACCTTGATTTGTGCGATTTGACGAAAATTTTTTTAATTTTTTTGAATAAACCTCTTGACTTTTTTCATAAATTGAATAAAATATACATTGTTAGTTAGTTGCGACTAACTTCTTTTTGGGAGATTTGAGTTAGTCAAGACTAATTCAGTTGCACAGATTTAAGGAGGGGGTTTATGAAAACTCTTAAAGATGTAAAGATAGGTGACACCGTAAAGGTTATTAAGCTTCACGGTGAAGGCCCTGTTAAAAGAAGAATTATGGATATGGGCATTACAAAGAATGTTTCAGTTTTTGTGCGTAAGGCTGCACCCTTAGGTGATCCCATTGAAATAAAGGTGCGTGGCTATGAGCTTTCCCTGAGAAAAGCTGACGCACAGATGATTGAAGTAGAATAATTTTATTGAGAGTTAAGAGTTAAGAGTTGAGAGTTGAGATGTGGGGAGCTTCGCTCCGAGTGTATCCGTGTTAAATTACTGATGAGTCTTTACTTTTATTCCGCCAAAGCAGAAGGATAAATTCGGGGGGTAAAGTTTTCTTCTTTGAGAGCTATAAAGACGGATAAAATCAACTATTTACTCTTTGTAGTATTATTAGTTTCGCAGACTGTATCAGACTAATTACAGCAGTATAAATCTGCGACCGCATCTCAACTCTCAACTCTATAAATATGTTTTTGGAGGTAAAAATGAGTTTAACAATTGCACTTGCAGGTAATCCAAACAGCGGTAAAACAACGCTTTTCAACGCTCTTACGGGTTCAAATCAGTACGTGGGTAACTGGCCTGGTGTTACTGTTGAAAAAAAGGAAGGTAAGCTTAAAAAGGACAGCGACGTAATCATCACCGACCTTCCCGGTATTTATTCCCTTTCTCCCTATACTCTTGAAGAGGTTGTCGCCAGAAACTATCTTATTATTGAGCGTCCCGATGCAATTTTAAACATTGTTGACGGAACAAATCTTGAACGCAATCTTTATCTTACAACCCAGCTTATTGAAATCGGTGTGCCCGTTGTAATTGCAATCAATATGATGGATATTGTGCGTAAGAACGGTGACGAAATCGATATTGAAAAATTAAGCAGGGAGCTTGGCTGTCCCATTGTTGAAATTTCAGCTTTAAAAAATGACGGAATCGAGCTTGCAGCGGCTGTTGCAGTCGAAAAGGCAAAAGAGGCAAAGCCTGTTCCTCCCGTGCTTTTCAGCGGTGCGGTTGAACACGCTCTCGGTCACATTGAAGAGGTAACGGTTCACAGTATGCCTGAGGATCAGCAGAGATGGTATGCTGTAAAGATTTTTGAAAGAGATCAGAGAGTTCTTGAAAAGCTTCAGCTTGAAGAAGCAATCCGTGAGCATATTGAAGAGGATATCCGCCGTGTGGAAGCAAAGCTTGATGACGACGCTGAAAGCATTATCACCAACGACAGATATGTTTACATAGAAGACCTTATGAAAAAATGCTACAAGAGAAAGCACAACGGTCTTTCAATATCAGACAGAATTGATAATATTGTTACCAATAAGTATCTTGCACTTCCGATTTTCGTCGGACTGATGTGGTTCGTTTACTATATTTCAATCGGTTCAATCGGTAATTGGACTGTGGGCTTTATGAATGACACACTTTTCGGTGAAACAATTGTTCCCGCTGCAACTCAGCTTCTTACATCTCTCGGCTGTGCAGACTGGCTTATCGGTCTTGTGGCTGACGGTATAGTAGGCGGTATGGGTTCAGTTTTAGGCTTTGTGCCTCAGATGATGATACTCTTCTTCCTGCTCTCAATTCTCGAAGACTGCGGATATATGTCAAGAATTGCCTTTATTATGGACAGACTTTTCAGAAAGCTGGGTCTTTCAGGCAAAAGCTTCATTCCGCTTCTTGTTGCAACAGGCTGCGGTGTGCCCGGTATTATGGCGTCAAGAACAATTGAGCAGGACCGTGACCGCAGAATGACAGTTATGACAACAGGCTTCATTCCCTGCGGTGCAAAAATGCCTGTGGTGAGCCTTATTGCAGGTTCACTTTTCGGTGGCAGTGCCTGGGTTGCAACCTCTGCTTATTTCATTGGTATAAGTGCGGTGATTGTTTCAGGTCTTATTCTCAAAAAGACAAAGCCCTTCAGAGGTGAATCTGCTCCCTTTGTTATGGAACTTCCCTCATACCACGCTCCCGTTATGAGCAACATTTTCAGAACAACCTGGGAAAGAGGCTGGTCCTTCGTCAAACGTGCAGGATCAGTTATCCTTGCTGCAAGTGTTATTATCTGGATTCTCAACAGTCTTTCCTTTGAAGGCGGCTTCCACTATATTACAGAAGAAAAGGTTGGTGCTTCAATTCTTGAATTCCTCGGCTCACTTGTTGCGTGGATCTTCAGACCTTTAGGCTTCGGTACATGGCAGGCTGCAGTTGCAACTCTTTTAGGTCTTGTTGCAAAGGAAGAAATTGCAGGTGTGTTCGGCTCACTTACATCAATGGCTGATGCAGATCTTGCCTTTGAGCTTATTGACTCAATGAACTCAGAAAGACTTGTACTTATCGGTCAGGAAATTTTCGGAGGAAACAAGCTTTCAGGCTTTTCATTTATGATTTTCAACCTTCTCTGTGCTCCCTGCTTTGCAGCAATGGGTGCAATCAGAAGAGAAATGAACAACTACAAATGGACAATCGGCACAATTTCATATATGTGTGTGTTTGCTTATGCAATTTCACTTATGGTTTATCAGTTCGGCTCATGGTTCAGCGGCACAGGTAACATTATCGGAACAGTAGCAGCAGCAATTGTGCTTGTGATTTTCATTTACCTTCTTTTCAGAAAGAATAAAAATCAAAATTATACACTTTCAGGTGAACGCTTTGCCGTTAATAAATAAAAAGGAGTGATAAAATGAACCCACCCACAATAATTATCAGTCTTGTAATTCTTCTGCTCGTTGTCGGAATTATAGCAAACGAAGTTAAAAAGAAAAAAAGAGGGGAGAGTTCATGCTCCTGCGGATGCGGCGGATGTGCCTTTAAAGACACCTGTCACAAACCGAAAGAATAACAGCTTTTTTGTGTTTTTAACCCCAAGATAAAAAAAGTTCTCTGCACGTATTATTTACGGCAGAGGACTTTTTTTCTGCTTTTTTTGAAGAAAATTATTGACAAACGATAATTTCTGCATATAATGAAGATGTAAGGATTATTGTAAAACGATAATTTAAGGAGTGATAAATATGAAAAACAAAAAATATCTCCTGCTTCTTTTTCTTGAAGCAGTTGGTGTAATCGGCATCACAAAGGGTATGGGTGTAAAAACGGAAGGTGTGTTTGACCTGCTTTCGTTTCCTCTTGAAAAGTCGGCTGATTTTCTCGGCTATCTTTCTCTTTCGGGAAGTGTGGGAAATGCTATAGCTGTTGTCTTATATGCCCTCATCTGTCTTATTCCTGTTATTGTTCTGCTTTTCAGAATAAGCAGGAAAACCTTTGTGAAAACCGACAGTATACTCGTGCTGATGTCTGCGGTGCTGTTTGCCGTGATTTATTTGCTTATCAACCCTTCGGAAATGGGACTTCACGGAATGGGAGAAGAGGCTTCAATGGTTGCTTTCTCCTTTTGGTCGCTTCTTGTGGGTTATCTCGTTCTGAAATTTGCAGAGATACTGAAAAATACCGAAGGCAAAAAAACGGAAAGGCTTCTTTCAGTTGTGCTGAAAATCATCGGTGCAGTTTTTATGTTCGCTCTTTGCACCTCAGAATTTACCAAGGCAGAGGTTGGAATTGTTACCGTTTTTTTCGCTCTCAATTCAGTTTTACCTGCCGTTCTGGGAATCCGTACCGTATTTTTTGCTCTTGACCTGCTTACTGAATTTTCTCTTGACCGATACAGTGAAAACACAGTAAGAGAAGCAGAAAAGCTTTCAAGGTTCTGCATACTCGCTCTTGAGCTTACCGTCGGTGTTTCTGCACTTCTCTCCGTTCTACAGCTGAGATTTATAAACGAGCTTTCAAGCGTGAATTTCAGTGTGGAAATTCCTCTTGTATCCATCGGCTTCATTCTTCTTTTGCTTATGCTTTCAGGCTTTATCAAAGAAAGCAAGGCTCTCAAAGAGGATAACGATTCCTTTATATGAGGTGAGAGTATGGCAATTAAGGTTTATCTTGAAGATGTGCTGAAGAAAAAAAGCATGACCTCAAAGGAGCTTTGCTCACTTGTGGGAATTACTGAGGCTAATCTTTCCATTCTCAGAAGCGGAAAGGCCAAGGGTGTGCGTTTTTCAACGGTTAATAAAATCTGCTATTATCTCGAATGTGATGTAGGGGATATACTTAAATTTGACGGAGAACTGGACGGTGAAGAAAATGAAGATTAAGATTATTTCAATTATTATAGCTTTGTGTGTACTTATTGCAATTGTCAGCGGTTTTCAGCTTAAAAAACCTGAAAGTGAAAACCAAAGCACTCTCGGTGACAGACTTATCGGTACTCTTATCACAACAGAAAGTCTCGACACCTTTGATATGGAAGCTTATCTTAATGAAAATATAGGCAACATTGTCAAAGACAAAAACCACACAGTAAATATTGAAGACAAGCAGAATTATATGGGTAAAATCTACGCCCGTCAGGTGGTGAAAGAGGACACAACTAAAGACGGTGAAAAAATCACCCACAAGGAATATGTGTTCGACGATATAGACGGCTACTGGATTTTCGATGCAAAAATACCCTCGACCGAAACCGAGGAAAGCTACACCTGTCTTTGCTCTAAGGGCGGACTTTCAAATATTCAGTCGAAGGTTCACCATACAGATAACGGTATTGAGGAAATTGAGCTTACAGCCGACATTTATTATTCCTATGAAAAATGGGGAACGGTTTTCTATATGAATCCTGTTTATCAGGAAAGTGACGGCGACATCTACTGTGTTGAAGGTATGGGACATTCCGTTACGGGTGACAAGGGCTCGGTAGGCAGTGACGCAAAAGGCAGTCAGACGCTCACAGATAAAATTACCGTCAATGAAGACGGAGAAGAAACCACATATCAATCAAAGATAACAATCAATTACATTCCTGTTTATGTGCCGCACAAGACATCCTTTGTGTTTATGGACGAAGACAACAAGGCAATTTCCGCTTCCGAATTTGATACTCATCAGATTCCTTCAGAACTCAGAGTGCCGAATGGTACGGAATATGTGATTGTTCTTCAGAAAAGCGATGAAGGTAATGAAACCGATGTAGTGGGAAAAGGCGCTGAATATGCAGAATTCCTCTTTGAAGAAAATGACGGCATCTGCTCTCTCGGAAGCATAAATCTCATCTGGTAAAAATATAAATAGCTTGCTTTTATTCTCCTTTTATGGTAAACTTTAGTAAAATACCATAAGGGAGAATTTTTTTATGACAAAGCTTACTTTTCTTCGTTATCTCACAGCAATTATGATGTTGCCGCTTACACTTTTCAATTATATTTTCAACGATTACACCATCCCTGCAATAAGCAGATCAGATGCCTACCTTTTCTGCTATTTTGTAGGCAATGAGGTGAATGAGCAGACAATTCACTTTGCAGTCAGCTCAGACGGTTATAACTTTGAAGCTCTCAATGGCAACGAGGCAGTTATCACTCAGACAAAGGGCACAGGCTGTGTCCGTGACCCCTACATACTGAAAGGTCCCGATGAAAACGGCAAGGACTGCTATTTTATTATCGCAACTGATATGAATGCGCTCGAAGGCTGGACATCAAACCATGCACTTATTACCTGGCGTTCATACGACCTTATCAACTGGACAGATGAAACCGTTATTGATATCCGAGATATAGAAGGCTTTGAAACAACCACAAGAGCCTGGGCACCTCAGGCAATCTGGGACGAAGACAAGGGTATGTATATGGTCTACTGGGCAAACTCCACCGTTGAAAACGACACTGCAGGTCACTATTATGCATATACAAAGGACTTCAAAACCTTTGAAACCAAGCCCGAAATCCTTTTCGGCAGATGGAATGAATTGAATCCCGAAAACGGTGAGCTGAGAAATGTTCAGTGTATTGACGGTGATATTATCTATAACGAAAAAGACGGATATTATTATCTTTATTTCAAAGAAGACCTCACACAGAAAATCGCATATGTAAAATCAAAGAATCTCACCGGTCCCTATAATCAGGATTATACAATCTGCTCACTTAACTGGTGGGGCGTTGAAGGCAGCACAATGTACAGAATTAACGGCACAGATGCGTGGATGATGATTATGGATGAATACGGTGAAGGTACATTCTTCGGACAGATGACAAGAGATTTCAGAAACTTCCGCAGAGTTCAGCGCTCACGTTACGGTCTTGACCATCTCAGACCCAGACACGGCTCAGTTGTAACCATAACAGAAGATGAATATTTCAGCATGATTGACCATTACGGTGTCACCAAGCTTGAGAAATAAGATAAGCACAACAGATTTCATTGCAAATCTTGACAAATACAACATATAGTGGCATAATATTAAGGAATATAATTCCCTATATTTAAGGAGTGTGTAAGGAAATGAAGAGGTTAAACAAAGCTTCAAAAATTTTTATTTTCACAGCAGTTGTTCTTGCACTTTCAGTTATGTTTTCATGCGTAGCTTTCGGTGCAGATGCAAATGTAGTTAAAAACTATAGCGACGGTGCTGAGCCGTATGCTGATTATATCTGGAACATCAGATATATCAACATTGTAAACAGCTTTGACGGAATAACAGATCAGGGCGTAATCAAAGAGTGGGATATCTCTGAAAACTCAGACTCAAGTGTAAAAGCTTGGCTTAAGGTTGATTCAGCCGTTTTGCCTCAGCTTGCTGAAGAAGAATCTGAGATTGTTCTTCCCCATGATGTGAGATGTGAGCTTTTCATCGGTGCAGAGGGCGGCGTCAAGGCTCCCGCTGATATGAAGGGCTTCTTTGCAGAATTTGAAAATCTCGAAAAAATCACAGGCTTCGAAAACCTTGATACAAGTGCAGTTACAAATATGCAGGGTATGTTCGCAGGCTGCAGCAGCCTTAAAACACTTGACCTCAGCGGACTTAAGACAGAAAATGTAACAGATATGAGCTTTATGTTCCGTGGCTGCAGCTCACTTGAGGAAATCACCTTAGACAATTTCAATACCGAAAAGGTAACACATGTGGCATATATGTTTGCTGACTGTGTAAAGCTTCCTGAAATTTATGTTGACAGCTTCAACACAAAGGCTGTCCGTGATGCTCAGTATATGTTCTTCAACTGTCAGAAGCTCGGAACAATTTATGTAGGCGATAACTGGCTTTTCATAAACATAGAGTCAAGCAGTAATATGTTCAAGAACTGCTATCTTCTTGAAGGCAAGAAGGCATATGATCCTGCAAGAACCGATGCAGCTTATGCTTCAACTGAATATTATACAGTTCACGTGTCAATTCTTAACGGCGATCCCGTTGTTCTCAAGGTAATGGATAACCTTTATGTGGGTCAGGAAAAGCCTGTACCCGAATATATCGGCTACCATTATTTCAATATGATTGAAAGCTTTGAGTCATCAGCTCCCGATGTTGTTTATGTAAACGATAAGGGTGATTTCGTTGCTGCAGGTGTAGGCAGAGCCCACATAACAGCAAAGCTCAAAGAGAACATAAACGGTGAAATCACCTTTACCTTCAGCGTTGAAGAGAAAGTTATTGAAGCTCCTGAAGGTGTGAGCTTGCTCGGCGGTATTCTTGATGTAATCAAAGGCTGGTTTAACACTATTATGGAAAAAATCAAGAGCATTTTCTCTTTCAGCTTTTTAAAATAATAAAAGGAACCCCATCGACATTGTAAAGTCGGTGGGGTTAACTGTTTGCCTTAAGGCTTATTCTGCTGTTTCTTCCTCGTCTTCAGCTTCTTCAAGAATTACATCCTGATTTGTGAAGAACTTGATTTTGTTGATGGGTGTGCCGAGTGCTTTTTCACAGCTTGCAGCAAGAACCTTCATAAGGTTTGATTCGATAACTGAGTTGATTGCAGCAAAGTCAATAAGAATCTGAACCTGAGCTTTGAGGAAGTCAACATCCTTGTCGTCAAAGAAGCTGTCTTCAACCTCTTCAATTGTCACGCCTGCAAGGGCCATATCCTGATCATAGATTCTCTTGTTTTTTTCATAGCACTTCTGCATAAGAGAAATGAGCTGTTCTCTTTTTCCTGCCTTGAGTGCATTTGTAAGAGAGGTTGTTTTCATCTGAAATTTGAAGGTGAGCTTGCAGGTTTTTACAATTGCTGAAGCAAGCTTTACGAGATCGGGATTGATTTTTTCGGGAATGAATACTTCGCCGTCTTTTTTGTAAAAATAAGTCATTTTTATTCTCCGTTTCTTTTATATTGTCCGACGGTCTATTTTAGCAAGTTTTAATGTGTTTGTCAATATGAAACCCTCCGTAATTTCTGTACGGAGGGTTTACTGTCAATTATGAAAGTGATGCTTTGATAAGCGTTACAAAAGTTTTGAGAACTGACTTTGCAAGAGTAATCTTGTCCTTGATTTCATCCTTCTTGCTGGGTTCTGTAACAGGGGGCTTGCCCTTACGCTCATCTGATGTGATTTCAATCTTTTCAAGAATTTCACCGACTGTGATGTCGGGGTTCTCTGTTCCGAGAGTGAGAATCTGTTCCATTTTCTTATAGAACACGGTGAGGTCATAAGAAGCCTGCTGCTCACGTCTGAATTCAAAGTTGAAATCAAGTCCGCCATCTGAAGCACGGTGGCTTACTGTGAGATAAAGAGGAATCATAATTGAGCCGTTGTTGTACCATACGGTTCTGAGAGAATTCTTCATCTCGTCGTTAATGCTTGTGAAAGGAACATAGGGCTGATATGAAAGACCGAAGCTGTCATAGGTCGAGTCGAATTTAGCATCCTCTGACATTGACTTGTGTCTTTCCTTAAGTGTTTCAAGGAAAGCAAGTCTTGCGTGAGAGTACATTTCATTCTGCACAGCTGCAACACTTTCTGCCCCTTCAGAGAAGGTTGAATCAGCTTTGATAATACTTCTCATAGGAAGGAAGTTGATGCGAAGACCGCCTGATTTCTTTTCTTCAATAGTGCCTCGTCTGTTGATAATCATCTTGAAGGAAACGTCTTCCTGATTATCGTTGAAGCATGAAAGGGCAGTACGCACAGCCATTGAAATCACAGAGAAGATTGAAAGATTTTTTTCTGCACAAAGAGCAAGAACTTTATCTGTGAGCTCCTTGCTCATGCTGAATCTTACGCCGTCAGCGTCGGGCAGACCTGAGTGAATGTCTGCAAAGCGGCGGTTCGGAAATTCCTTCTGCTGCTTTTTGAGTCTGTTGTCAAGAAGGAAGTCGGTGAAAATGGGTTCACTTGCTTTTGCAAGAGAATCATACCAGTACTGTCTGTCAGTTTCGTGCTGCTCTGAGGTTTCATAAGCGAGCTCTTTTTCGAGAGCGGGTATATAGGGTCTCATAGGCTTGGGATAAGCTGTACCCTCTGTTCTGTGCTTGTAGATTTCGAAGATATCGTTAACAAAAATCTTGAGAGAATAAGCATCCATTGCAAGATGGTGCAGTCTCATAAACAGACCCTGATAACCGTCTTTGAACTTAACAAGGAAAATTTTATGTACTTCACAGTTGAACATAGGGATGTTCTGTCTTGAAAAAGCAAGGAGCTTTTCTTCGGCTTCTTCAATTGTGTAGTCGCTGAGATTCCAGTCTTCAACAAGAAGCTGACTTCTTTCAGTAACATACTGATGAAGCTGAAGCTTTTTGCCCATTACAAAACGAAGACGCATTGTGTCACAGCGTCTGATTGCTTCATAAATTGAAGCCTTCAGCTCGGCCTTGTTGATTTCGCCTTTCCAATAAACACCGCAGCCGATGTTGTTTACAGGGTAACCTGAACCGTACTTGAGTGACATAAGATACATCATCTGCTGTGAGCTTGTAATAGGATAGGCTGTTACAGTTTTTCCGTCACGGAGTTTCTTTTCCATCATAGTCTCATTCCACCTTAAATATTTTTTAGTTATACCAAAATATATCTATGGTAAATTATACGGCATATTTTGTCAGATAGTTGAGAAAAATATGAATATTTTGTAACTTTTACAACACGAAGACTTATTTCAGACTTGGTGTATATTTTTTTGAAACACATTTAAAAAAAGTGTCTTTTTAGGAACAAAACTAAAGCAATTGTGCAAACAAAAACCGGGCAAAGCATACCCGGTTTAATTATATATAAATCTTAGTCGTTACAATTGAAAAGACAACGCACAAGACAGGCTGTTGATGTTACCGCAAGGAAAAAGAAGAACAAAAGCGCACCTGCAAGAACAGCACCGAGCACACTTGTTGCCGCAAATTCAATTCCGAGAAGAACAACAGAAAGCAGAATTGTGCCGAGAATACCCGAAAGCAGTGATGTGATTATGGTGCAAAGACTGCCGCAGCACACATTTCGGAAAAGTGATGCTGAAACAAGAAGTACCGCAAGGTACACAACTGCAACGCCGAGAAGCGCCCATAAAAATGCAGGCGTGATAGTGACGGCAGCGGTTATTCTGAGAAACGCTGTTATTACACCGAAAATAAGACTTGCTGAAACGGCAAAGACTGTGCAGCCGGGACTGCAGCTTCTGCATGATGTTGACATAAAAATTCACCTCCCACTTCATTCTATGCGGAATAAAGCAGGGGGTGAAACCTTTATTTAAGAAGCTTTACAGTGTAACCGTCAAATGTATAGGTATGGTCACTTTCTCTTACTGTGCGTGGGGGATAGTCCGTTGTTATGATATGTGAACCGCATTCGTTTGCAAAAGCATATCTTTCATCGCTGAAATTGGGGTAAGAGTCTGCACGGGTGCGAACCATTAGATTTTTTTCATCTACTGTCTTTTTGTTGTTCTCTTTTGCGTATTCAGGCTCGTTGTCAAGAATAAAGGAAGCACAGTCTCTTTCGATGTCTTCAAATACCAGTACGGGAAATATTGCCTGAGAGGAAAGAGAAGTGTCAAGATTTATGTAGTCCTCCGTAACATCGCAGGGATGAAGAAGAACAATAATTTTTCCTGCGGCTTCTTTGAGTGTCGGCCAGCCGTCAGCCGTTCTCATTTCTTCAAATGTTTCATAATTTCCCATAAGCTTTTTGGGGGTCATCAACCTGTCGCCGAGAACTTCTCTTGTGATTTTGTCAAGCTCTTTTGCATATTCGATAGAGAAATTCTGCATATGGCATACTGAAGGAACATTACCTTTGGGCTCAATCAGAAGATAAACGGGCAAATGGTTCGGATTGTGGTCAGACCACATTGCAATTTCTCTGAGGCCTTCTGCAAAATCATATGCGCTTGAAGTGTTGTCTTTTATGGGCTCGTGAGACACGACAAAGCTGATTTCACCGTTTTTATCAACTGCCTCAATGTCAATTTCAAGGTTTCTTATTCCGTGCTCTAGCTGCTCGGTATAGGAGTCCATTTCGAATTTATATTTTGTACCCTTTTTGCCGTTATACAGAACCTTGAGAATTTTTTCGTGCAAACGTCTCTGAGGTGTGGGGAGCATCTGATAGCTGTTGTGAGTTCCTATGACTGCAATTTCATTGATTTTCACCCCATCTGTGAAAGCCTTCTGAAGGTCAAAATCAGCAATCTTATCTTCGTCGCAGGGAGTGTATGAGTCAGTGTAATATTCATTTTCCAGATACTCCATACGTGCATTCTGATAGTCAAAGTTTTTCTGAATCTGGAAAAATCCTGACAGATAATATGACGCATAAATAATTCCGTAAATCAGCAGGGGACTGATGATAACTGCAAGAAAGATTATAAGAGCTTTTAAGAGTCTTTTGTTTTTCATAATTTTTCTCCTGTGTGTTTTATTATGTTCATTGTATAACATTAATCTGAATTTATCAATAAGAATCAAAGAAAGGAGCTGTAAAAAATGAAAGTTTTTTACAGCTCCTTTTCAGGGGCGTGAAAAAAAGATGCAGAATGAACAAACTGAGCGAAAAACAAAGCTTTTGCTTGTTTTTCGGTTACCCGAAGGCGTACAAAGGTACGCCGAGAGGCGAAGTTTGTTTATAG
>JAZRJR010000040.1:0-58653 GCA_045645885.1 Acutalibacteraceae bacterium
AGAGTTAGTCCTGCTACACTAAAAAAGAACCTGGCGTTGATCAACGCCAGGCCCAAGAAAGTTTTAAATTACCAAAAACCTTTGGATTTATTTGAGGATTCGATCAAAAAGTGTTGCACTTAGTTTGACAAATCATTATCTCAGAAAACAGGCTTACCCCATCTGAATTCAACAGGCTTTACATAAGTAAGTCTTGGTGAATCGTCAAATTCATAGGTTGTGTTTGCGTGATAAACCATATAGATTTCACCGCTTTCGCAGTAAAGGAAGCTGCAATGACCGGGTGAGTAAATCTCTCTGAGAGGCTCGTGCTTCAAAACGGGAGTAAGGCTCTTGCTCCAGCTTTTTTTGTCGGTTACATCGTCACCTTTAAGAGTGAGCATACCGAGGCAGTAATTGTCAGAGCTGAATCCGCTTGCAGAATAAAGTAGATAAATTTCATCATCCTTATAGAGAACGGCAGGAGCTTCATTTACTGACCAGCCACGTTTTTCCCAATAAAGCTCAGGCTTTGAAAGCACGGTGCAATTGTGCTTTCCGTTTTCATCGGTTTTGAGAGTGTAAGGGTTTTCCATTTCACAAATCTGCAGATTCTGATAACCTGTGTACATATATGCAGAGTAAACAAAATAGAGCTTGCCGTCTTTTCTGAGATAAGTTCCGTCAATGGTGTTGAGTCCGTCAGGCGCGAGAATTCCCTTGAATTCATATTCACCGAAAATATCCTCACTCTTGCTTTCAAGAACAAAGGAGTAGCGGTAGTAGTCGGTTAAAAAGTCAGAGTCCTTGCCTTCAGGCATTGTGCCCTTCGGCACGGCATCTTCTTTGAACTTTGCGCAGGAAACGATGTACCATCTGTCACCGATTTTGTGAATTTCAGGCGCCCAGATATCATAGTCAATTCCGTGTTCGCCTGCCCATATAACAGTTTTTTCACGAATGACCTCAGCGCTTTCAGGTGATTTAATCTGCCTGATGTCAATGCCTCCGCCTGTGGTGAAGGTGTAATAGTATTCTCCGTTTGCTTCTGCAATAAACGGGTCACCGCCGTTGTGTGGGTCAATAGGCTTGTCATAGGGTGTTACGGTCATAATACCCAGAAAGGTAAGGACAACGGCAATATGAGCAATGATTTTTCTGATAAATTCTGTCATAATTCTTTCTCCTTATGTTTTAATGAGAAAATAATAACACATATTTCTATAAAAAACAATTGGTTAAAATATTAACACAGAATAAAAAAATCACACAAAGAGTTCACACTTGAATTATTGACAAACGCCGTTTAAAATGATAGTATATTAAGGTACTATGAAAATGGTTGAAATTATAATAAAGGAGTTTTGAAAAATGAAAAAGAATTTTAAAAAGTCACTGTCACTTTTCCTTGCAGTGCTCATGGCTGTAAGCTGTTTTTCAATTGTAGGCTTTGCTGCTGCAAATGATGCACCCATCGATATCACTTCACAGCATAATAAAGCTGGTTGCGTCTGGGATAGAAAACCTGATGTGGATGCTGTTGGATGCAATAACGGCAAAATCGGTGCAATTTATTGTAAAACACACAACAATATTCTTATCAGATCAGAAACAGTTGTTCCCGCACCTCACAATTTTGAAGGTGTTGAATGGGCAATAAACGGCAATGTTACAGACTGTGAAAAGGGTTATACAAGAACAAAGACTTGTAAAGACTGCAAAAAGCCGGTTTTAACTGAAACATACAATCAGCATGATTGGAAGGTTACAGGCAGAGATGATGCTGCAAAATGCACAGAAGTAAGCTATGAACTCAAAAAGTGCAACGTTTGCAAGAAAGAAGTAAGAGAACCCCTTGAACCCGGTCTTCACAGCTGGGGCGAAGATCCCGAAGCAGGATGGAAGGTAAAGGATAAGGCTACTTGTACTCTTAAGGGTTACGAGGAACGCAAGTGCACAAAGTGTGTTGAAGTTGAAACCCGTGAGGTTCCTGCAACAGGCCACAAGATGAAGCAGCTTGATCCCGGCAAAGAGCCCACTTGTGAAAAAGAAGGCTCAACAGCTAAGTGGAAGTGTCAGAACTGTGACTATCAGAACGAAGTGTTCACAATCAGCAAGCTCAACCACAAGGATGATGACAATAACGGCTACTGTGATTACTGCGAAGGCTTCCGTGCAGAGGACGGCTCAATCTGTGACTGCCCCTGCCACCAGAAGTCAGGCATTCTCAGCTCACTTTACAAAATCGTTTTATTCATCTTCCGTCTCTTCAAGATCGGACAGAAGTGCGGCTGCGGTGCTGACCACTATGTAGTTGACTAAAATTCAGTGAAAAAATAATCGAGGTTATCAAACGATAACCTCGATTTTATTTATGCCGTAATATCTGAGAATTTCAACTGTTTCCTCTGTGATAACCTCACCGCTTACTGCAATGGGAACTGCAGGAGGGCAGGACACCGTAGGTGAAGCACAGATTCTGCCCACAGCCTTTTCTGTTTCAACTGCTTCAGAAGGTGAGAAAACAGCTTTTCTTATTGAAACTGCACCGGTGAGATTTTCAGTGAGCCGAGGGATGTTTCGCTCAGGAGCAGTTTTTTGTTTTATGTCGGCAAAAGCCTTTCTGATTCTCTCGAAATCCTCAGCTGAATTTTCGGGAGTGAACATCATTACCAGATAATCTCTGTCGCAGAATTCACAGAAAATGTTGTTGTCTTTTAAAATATCATATATCTCATTTCCGCAGTAACCGAAAGAAGGAGCTTCAATTGCAATTTTTAACTTCTCTTTTCCGCTGAGCTTGAAGCCTTTTTCTCTGAGAAAATTCTTAAGAGAGTCCACCTTGCCGATTGTTTCGGTGAGGTTTTCTTTATAACTGTCAGCAAGATAAGCGTTGCACAAATCAAGAGACTGCAGAATAAGATAAGACGGACTTGTTGAAGCAAAAAGTGATAGTGCCGACCTTGCATTAGTGTAAAAATGCTGAGGTGCATTTTCTGAAATGTGCAGATAAGCACCGCCTGTCAGTACAGGGAGTGTCTTGTGTGCGGAATCGCAGCACATAGAAGCACCGAGCTTTATAGGGTGCTGATTTTCAGAAAGAAAACCCAGATAAGCACCGTGTGCATTGTCTACAAGAAGAGGTATATCATATTCTGCGCAAACCTCAGAAATGCTCTTTATGTCGAGTATATTTCCGAGATAATCGGGTGAGGTCACATAAACTGCCGAAGGCTTGCGGAGTGAATTCTGCAAAGCCTTTTTTACATCCTCAGCGGTGATTTCACAAGCGCAGATGTGTGACTGCTTCTGAGGATAAATCCAGTTTACCTCACAGTCGCAAAGTGCCGCAGCATAAATGAATGCCTTATGCACATTCCTTGCAGCAAGAATAAGCGGATTTTCTTCATTCTGACAAGCGAGAAAAATCATAGCTCTGATTGCGAGAGATGAACCCTCGGTGCTATAGAAGGTGTGCCTTGTGCCGAAAAGTGAAGAAGCATTGTTTTCGCTTTCTTCGATTATACCGTCAGCTGAATAAAGCACATCTGCACCGTCAATTTCAGTTATGTCAGAGTTTTCAATACCAAGAAAGCTTTTTCCTTTGTGACCGGGCATATGAAGTCTTATGCTGTTTTTATTGTTATAGTTTTTTACAAAGTCAACTATGGGAGTTTTCATTCTTCCTCAGCCTCAGCAATATTCATCATAATTGCACATTCGATTCTCTTTTTGAAAAGCTCACAGCCGTATTTGTAAATTCCGTTTACGCTGCCTGTTGCATGATATGAGTTTGCAGCACACCCGCCTGAGCAGTAAAGCTTTGCCCAACAGTCACGGCATTCTTCTCTTGAATAAGCGTTGCAAAGACGGAACTTATCCTGAACCTCAGGCTTTTTAACACCGTCCCAGATGTTACCGAGACAGTATTCCTCTTCACCTACGAACTGATGGCAGGGATAAAGCTCACCCTTGGGTGTAACTGCCATATATTCGGTTCCTGACCCGCAGCCGCTGATTCTCTTGTAAATACAGGGGCCGTTTTTAAGGTCAAGCATATAGTGATAGAATGTGAAGCCGTCACCTTTTTTTCTGCGTCTTATCATCTCTTTTGCAAGAATTTCATACTGCTCGAAAAGTACGGGCAGATCTTCATCTGTAAGAGCGGAAGGACTGTCAGGAGAGCACACAACGGGCTCCATGCTGAGCTCCTTGAAGCCAAGGTCAGCCATATGGAAAATATCGTTGGTGAAGTCTGTGTTGAAGTGAGTGAAGGTGCCTCGCATATAGTAGTTCTGACCGTTACGGCTTTCTACAAGCTTCTTGAATCTGGGCAGAATCTTGTCATAGCTTCCCTTGCCTGCATAGTCAACTCTGAATTTATCGTGAACATCTTTTCTGCCGTCAAGGCTGAGAACAACATTGCTCATTTCCTTGTTGGCAAATTCAATAACCTCGTCGTCAATAAGCACACCGTTGGTGGTGAGGGTGAAACGGAAGTTTTTGTTCTTTTCCTTTTCAATGCTTCTTGCATATTCAACAAGCTTTTTCACAACATCCCAGTTGAGAAGAGGCTCACCGCCGAAGAAGTCAACCTCAAGGTTTCTTCTTGTGCCTGAATTTTCAATAAGGAAATCGAAAGCTCTTTTGCCGGTTTCAAAGCTCATAAGAGCATCTTTTCCGTGATATTTGCCCTGACCTGCAAAGCAGTAGGAGCAGGCAAGATTGCATGAGTGTGCAACGTGCAGACAAAGAGCCTTGATAACCTTCGAGTTGTTCTTGAAGTTATAAGCGAGCTCTTCAAATTTATCTTCTGAAAAAAGCTTTCCTGCTTTTTGAAGCTCTTTTACATCCTCGATGCAAAGAAGAATTTCTTCTTTTGTAACATCGGGAAGGTGACTGTATTTTTCAAGAATTACCGAAACGATTTCAGACTCAGAGTGTGTTTTATACATTTCGATAATATCGTAAGCTACCTCGTCAACAGTGTGTACACTGCCGCTGCAGGTGTCAAGCACAATATTGTAGCCGTTTAATTTATACTGATGAACCATAGTTTTTACTATCCTTTGTGAATTTTAAAATTTAAGATTGGCTCATTAAGATGCAGAAGGCATTTTTGTGTCCCCGAAGGCGTATGCAGATACTCCGAGCGGGCAAAAAAATGTCTAAAAAAGCAGAACAAGCGTTCAGAAATTACAAGACAGGTACTTTCAATGCAAAAAAACACTTGAAAATACCTGTTCTGCTTTTTGTTCTGCGCTTAATGTGACAATCGACTTATTTGTTGTTTTCGCACTGCTGATTAGCAACACCGCATGAAGTCTTGCAAGCTGACTGGCATGATGTCTGGCATTCACCGCAACCGCCGTTCTTTACAGTGTTCTTGATATCTTTTGTTTCGATAGTCTTGATTCTGTTCATTGCTTTTTCCTCCGTTAAAAGGTATTTTTTATCCACATAATAATATCATATGAGTATGCAAATGTCAATTGTTAGACGGCAAAAAAATATACGGAGGAAAAAAGATAATTATATTTATATATGATTTAACAACTTATTAACAGAAGTGAGTAATTTTGTTGCTAAAATATATTATTGAAAATATTAATTTCTCAGGAGGATACCCATGCGCAACATTAAAATTATTAATGACAACTGGCTTTTCTCAAAAGAAGCAAAAGCTGCACCTGCTGCTCTTCCCACAGATTGGGAGCAGAAGAATCTTCCCTACACATGGAATGAAAAAGACGGTCAGGACGGCGGTAACGACTATTACAGAGGCAAGTGCTTCTTTGCAAAGTCAATCAGTAAAGCTGATCTTCCCGAAGGCGAAGAGATCTATCTTCAGTTTGACGGTGTAAACTCAACTGCTGAAATTTTCTGGAACGGCAAGAGCCTTATGGTTCACCACGGCGGTTACTCAACCTTCAGAGTAAAGGTAGAGGAAATCAAGGATGAAAACCTTCTTGTTGTTTCTGCTGATAATACACCCAATGATTTTGTTTATCCTCAGATGGCTGACTTCACTTTCTATGGCGGTATCTACCGTGATGTAAGTGTAATCGGTGTTCCCAAGAAGCATTTCGATCTTGATTACTACGGAGCTCCCGGAATCAATGCTACACCCAAGGTAAAGGGTGACAAGGCAGAGGTTGAAGCAAAGGCTTACTGTGATGGTAAGGTTCGTTTTGAAATTATTGACGACGGCAAGGTTATCCTCACAGCTGAAGCAGAAGGTGAAAATCCTGAAGCTGAAATGACAATTGAAAATGTTCATCTCTGGAACGGTCTTGCTGACCCCTATCTTTATACTCTCCGTGCTGTTCTTATTGAAGACGGTAAGGAAATTGACGAAGTAAGCACACGTTTCGGCTGCCGTTACTTTGAGGTTGACCCTGAAAGAGGCTTTATCCTCAACGGTAAGGAATATCCTCTTCGTGGTGTATCACGTCACCAGGACAGAAACGATATCGGTAACGCTCTTCTTCCCGAACACCACAAGGAAGATATCGAGCTTATCAAAGAAGTAGGTGCAAACACAATCCGTCTTGCACACTATCAGCACTCACAGGTATTCTATGACCTTTGCGACGAGTACGGTATGGTGCTCTGGGCTGAAATTCCCTATATTTCAAGACATATGCCTAACGGCTTTGATAACACAAAGACACAGATGAAGGAGCTTATTGCTCAGAACTACAACCATCCTTCAATTTTCTTCTGGGGTCTTTCAAACGAAATTTCAATCGCAGGTGCATCCGACGAAAGCCTTATCAAAAACCATAAGATGCTCAACGATCTCTGCCACGATATGGACGAGACTCGTCTTACAACTGTTGCAGTTGTTTCAATGTGCGGTATTGACGAAGAATATGTTCACATCAGTGACATCGTATCATACAACCATTACTTCGGCTGGTACGGCGGCAAGACAGAAATGAATGGCCCCTGGTTTGATAACTTCCACGCTAAGTATCCCAAGAAGCCCATCGGTCTCAGTGAGTACGGCTGTGAAGCTCTTAACTGGCACACCTCAGATCCTATGCAGGGTGACTATACAGAAGAATATCAGTCATACTATCATGAAGAGCTCATCAAGCAGATTGCTGAAAGACCTTACATCTGGGCAACTCATGTATGGAATATGTTCGACTTTGCAGCTGATGCAAGAAGCGAAGGCGGCGAAGACGGTATGAACCACAAGGGTCTTGTAACCTTCGACAGAAAGTATAAGAAGGACTCATTCTATGCATACAAGGCATGGCTCAATCCCGAACCCATGGTTCACCTTTGCTCAAAGAGATATATTGACAGAGTTGAAGATGTTACAAAGGTAACAGTTTACTCAAACTGCGACGAGGTTGAACTCTTTGCAAACGGTGTAAGCGTTGGCAAGCAGAAGAAAGGCAAGTATCCCTTCTTCTACTTCGACGTTAAGAATGAAGGCGAAACAACCCTTAAGGCTGTTGCAGGCGACCTTTCAGACGAAAGCACAATCCGTAAGGTTGACACACCCAACGAAGCTTACATTCTCAAGGATGAGGGCGACGTAATCAACTGGTTTGAAATCAACACACCTGCAGGCTACTTCTCAATCAACGATGAAATCGGTGCGATCTGGTCAACAACAAAGGGCAAGATGGTGCTTCTCGGTGTTCTTATCGGTCTTGCAAAGAAGATGAAGAGCAAGAAAAAGAACGGCGGCAAGGGCGGCGACATCATGGGCTTCTCACTTTCAGGCATCAAGGTTAAGCCCGATATGATCAAGAGCCTTTTCGGTATGATTTCAGGCTTCTCAATCAAGAGAACAGCAACCATGGTAAAGGGTATCTTCACTAAGGAAGATCTTCTCTCAATCAATGCTAAGCTCAACAAGATCAAGAAGAAGTAAGCCACACAAAACAACCCGTAGCGGAGACCTGCGGTCTCCACAACCCGGCAAATAAAAAAAGAGGGAGCAGTTCACACGAACTGCTCCTTTAAGTTTAATTGAGTTTATCAGAAAATGATGTGTAACCAGGCCTTTGTAAAGCCCTTGATGAGTGCGAGAATAATTGTTGATGATACAAAACTGAAAAGCATTTCATACAACTCCTTAATTTTATTCTGCAGTATTTTCTTCTGCAGGAATATTATACCAAAGTAAGAGGGTAGTTTGCAAGATTTTTCTTGAAATTTTTTATTTATAGGTCATCAGGAGGGTGTGAGTCAGATGAAAAGTTTTCTGTTGCCAAAAGTATCGGTATGTGTTACAATGCAGGTGACAACAGTGAAAGGAGAATGTGATATGAAAAAGAAGCTTATATCATTACTGCTTGTTTTTGCTTTGCTTTTCACTCTCTCAGGCAGTGCCTTTGCTCTGCAGAATCCCTTTGAGCGTGACCGTAATATAAAAAACGAAGACATCAACCCGTCTGTGCGCTTTGAAGGTATGCTTATGCGTAACCTTATGCCTTCATTTTCTGACGGCTTTGTGAAGCTGGGCAACTTCTTTATCGACAAGTTTATGTGCGGAATGAACCTTGCGCTTCGTGTGAACTATGAGGAAAAATATATCACCCGTGAAGATGGCAGTAAGCTTCGTCTTTGTGTGTATTCTCCGAAAGAGAAAAAGACGGATGTGCCAGGTCTTCTGTGGATTCACGGCGGCGGTTATGCTCTTGGTGCCCCTGAGCAGGATTTCAGCTTTATTGAAGCTTTTGTTCTCGCCTCAGGCTGTGTTGTGGTGGCTCCCGATTACATCAATTCACCCTCGGCTCCCTATCCTGCAGCCTTCAATGATTGCTACAATTCACTTCTGTGGCTTCGTGACAACGGCAAGGACTACGGTATGCGTGACAATCAGATTTTTGTTGGCGGTAACAGTGCAGGCGGCGGTCTTTGTGCTGCGGTAACTCTTGCTGCAAGAGACAGAGGTGATGTAAATATCGCTTTTCAGATGCCTCTTTATCCCATGCTGGATGACAGAATGACAACACCGTCATCACAGAATAATGACGGTCCTGTGTGGAACACAAAAAACAACGAATATGCATGGAAGCTCTATCTTGGTGAAAGCTACGGCACAGACGGTGTATCGAAGTACGCTGCGCCTTCAAGGGAAACAGATTACAGTAATCTGCCTCCGACTCTCACCTATATCGGTAATATCGAGCCTTTCTATGACGAAACACTTATATATGTTGATAACCTCAGAAAAGCAGGGGTTGACGTAAAGCTCAGGGTGTTTGACGGTTGCTTCCACGCTTTTGACCTGTTCTTCTACAGAGACGTGGCAAAAGAGGCGAGAGAGTTTCTCATTGACGGCTTTATGTATGCAGTTGAGAATTACTTTGCTTAGTAAATAATTTGTTAAAACCCTTGCAAAAATAATAATTGTATGGTATTATACATACAATCCGTAATGTAAACCTAGAGTGGGCTCAAGAGAGTCCGCTCTTCTTTGTTGCTTGAAGGTGACTTTCGCATTCAGCGACATTAATACAATTGAATATTTTTAAAGGAGTGATTAATTTGGCAAAAGGCGGAAATACGGTAAAAACCGTGTGGGAAATTGTTGAACCTCTTGCAAAGGAGCTCGGCCTTTCAATCTGGGACGTGCGCTTCCTTAAAGAAGGCTCACAGTGGTATCTCCGTGTCTTCATCGACAAAGAAGGCGGCGTAGGTATCGACGACTGCGTAGACCTCAGCCATGCAATCGACGGTCCTCTTGATGAGGCAAACCCCATTGAACAGGCTTACATTCTTGAGGTAAGCTCACCCGGTGTTGAAAGAGATCTCGTAAGAGACGAGCATTTCGAAGCATTCATCGGTGAAAAAATCAAGGTAAAAATGATTCGTCCTATAGAGGGCAGAAGAGAGTTTTCAGGTGTTCTTGAAAGCTATGATGACGGCAATATTACAATAAGACTCGAAGACGAAAGCGGCTTCACCTTCACAAAGAAGGAAGCTTCATTCGTAAAACTCGATGATTTTGATATTTAAATGTATAAAATTAATGAAAGGATTGAATAAGAAAAAATGAACAAAGAATTTTTTGAAGCGGTAAAAATGCTTGAAGAGGAAAAGGGTATCTCTTCAGAATACATTTTCGACAAAATCAAGGCTGCAATTATTTCAGCTACAAGAAACAGCTACGGTAACAGAGACAATGTTGTGTGTGACATTGATCCCGAAAAGCAGACAATGGAAGTTTATGTAAACATTGCAGTTGTTGACGAAATTGAAGAACCCCTTGCAGAAATGACACTTGAACAGGCAAGAAACTATGATGAAAGTGCACAGGTAGGCTCATTCATCAGACTTAACCTTGAACCCAAGAAGTTCGGCAGAATCGTTGCTCAGACAGCTAAGAGCGTTATCCGTCAGGGTATCAGAGAAGCTGAAAGAGAGCTTGCTTCTAAAGAGTTCCAGAACAGAAATCAGGAAGTTGTTACTGCTAAGGTTAACATTGTTTATCCCGAAACAGGCGACGTATCAATCGAAATCGGCAGAGCTAACGCTATTCTTCCGAAAGCTGATCAGCTTCCCGGCGAAACCTTCACTCCCGGTCAGCTTATCAAGGTTTATGTTGCTTCAATCAAGGAAGACGGCGGCACAAGCTATGCAAATATCACAAGAAAGCATCCCGGCTTTGTAAAGAGACTCTTCGAAATGGAAGTTCCTGAAATCTTTGACGGTATTGTTGAAATTATGTCAGTTTCAAGAGAAGCAGGCTCAAGAACAAAGATTGCTGTTGGCAGCAAGGATGAAAACGTAGATGCAGTAGGCGCTTGCATCGGCCCCAGAGGTCAGAGAGTAAACAACGTTGTTGAAATTCTCTGCGGTGAAAAAATCGATATCGTGCGTTACAGTGAGGATCCCGCTGAATATATTTCAGCAGCTCTTGCTCCGGCAGAGGTTCTTTCTGTTGCAGTTGATGAAAGCGGTGCAAAGGCTTGCCGTGTAATTGTACCCGACAGCCAGCTTTCACTTGCAATCGGTAACAAGGGTCAGAATGTTCGTCTTGCAGCTAAGCTTACAGGCTGGAAGATTGACATCAAGCCCCTCAGCGCTGCTAACGAATAATTACCTCAGAAAAGAGGTGCACTAAATGGCAGAACGAAAAATTCCGATGCGTAAATGTCTCGGCTGCGGTGAAATGTTTCCTCAGAAGGAGCTTGTAAGAGTTGTAAAAACCAAAATCAAGCCTGAAACCGAAGACGGTGAAGTTGCTTATGAAGTAAGCCTTGACCTTGTGGGCAAGAAAAACGGCAGAGGTGCTTATGTGTGCCGAAAGGTTGAGTGCTTCCAGCAGGCAAGAAAAGCAAAGCGCTTTTCACGAGCTCTTCAGTGCGAAATAGAAGAGGATATATATGAAAAAATGTCAGAGGAGATGAGAGACAGTGAATGACAGGTTTCTTAATCTCTTAGGTATGGCAAGAAGAGGCGGAAAGCTCAGCCTCGGTCACGATGCGGCAATAAGCTCAATTGTGAAAAACAAGGCTAAGCTCTGCATAATATCTTCTGAAGGGTCAGACAGACTCAAAAAAGAAATGGCCCACGCCTGCAGCTTTGAAAACAAAAACATTCCCGTACTTATAACAAAATATGAGACATTGACCCTTTCAAAGGCTATCGGTTCAAAGGCGGCAGTTATAACCGTTGATGACGAGGGTTTTGCAAAGGCTTTAAAGGAAAAGTACAACGAAGATATATAACTATACAGAAAGGATGATACTATGCCCAGAGAAAAATACAGAGTTCACGAAGTGGCTAAGGATTTCGGTATCAACAGCAAGAAAGTCCTTGAAATTCTCGAAAAGTATACAGAAGAACCCAGAAAACATATGACAGCTCTTGAGGATAAGGAGCTTGACCTTATATTTGAAACAATCACTCAGGAAAACGAGGTTGCAAACTTCGACGCTTACTTTGCAGCAGGTGAGGCTCAGAAAAAGGCTAAGGAAGAAGCTGCTGAGGTTAAGGAAGAGCCCAAGGCTCCCGAAGTGAAGGCTGAAGCTCAGACAGAAAAGAAGACTGACAAGCCTCAGAAGAAGGAAGCTCCCAAGGAAGAAAGAAAGCCTGAAGCTAAAGCTGAAAGCAAGAAGGAAGCTCCCAAGGCTGAAAAGAAGCCTGCTCCCGCACAGAAAGATTCTCCCAGAAAGCAGGAAGCTCCCAAGAAGCAGGAAAAGGCAATTCAGCCCAGAACAAAGGGTGAAACAAGACGTGTTGACACAAGAAGCAGCAACGTTGACCTTGAAAAGTATAATGAAAGATATGAAGAAATTGCTCCTGCAAACAGAATGAATGACAATTCTTCAAACAAGCAGAAGCTCAAGCAGAAGTCACAGCAGTATAACAAGAAGAAGGGCTTTTCAAAGAAGAGAGAAACTGAGCAGGAAAGAATGGAAAGAATCCAGGCTGAAAGAGCTAAGAAGACTCTCGTTGTAAAAATTCCCGAAGAAATCACAGTAGGTGACCTTGCAAACCTTCTCAGAAGAACAGCTGCAGAGGTTATCAAGGAAATGTTCAAGCTTGGCGTAATGGCTTCAGTTAACCAGTCAATCGACTTTGATACAGCTGAAATCGTTGCAACAGAGCTTGGCGCAAAGGTTGAAAAGGAAGTTGTTGTTTCAATCGAAGAAAGAATTATTGACGACCACGAGGATACAGCAGATGACCTTCTTCCCAGAGATCCCGTTGTTGTAGTTATGGGTCACGTTGACCACGGTAAGACCTCAATTCTTGACGCAATCCGTAACGCTTCAGTTGCATCAGGCGAAGCAGGCGGTATCACACAGCACATCGGTGCTTACAGAGTTGACCTTGACGGTCAGAAGATTACCTTCCTTGACACACCGGGTCACGCAGCTTTCACATCAATGAGAGCAAGAGGTGCTATGGCTACTGATATTGCAGTTCTTGTTGTTGCTGCAGATGACGGTATTATGCCTCAGACAATCGAAGCTATCAACCACGCTAAGGCTGCAGAGGTTCAGATTATTGTTGCTATCAACAAGATGGATAAGGAAGGCGCTAACCCTGACAGAGTTAAGCAGCAGCTTACAGAATACGGCCTTGTTCCCGAAGAATGGGGCGGTGAAACAATCTGTGTTCCCGTTTCAGCAAAGACACAGATGGGTATTGACAGCCTTCTTGAATCAATTCTTCTCGTTGCAGAAATGGAAGAGCTCAAGGCTAACCCCAACAGAGCAGCTAAGGGTGTTGTTATCGAAGCAAGACTTGACAAGGGCCGTGGCGCCATTGCTACTCTTCTTGTTGAGAACGGTACTCTCAGAGTCGGTGACATTGTTGTTGCAGGTCAGTCAGTCGCCCGTGTAAGAGTTATGTCAAACGAAAGAGGCCAGAGAATCAAGAAAGCAGGCCCCTCAGTTCCCGTTGAAATCACAGGTCTTGACACAACTCCTGCAGCAGGTGATATGTTTGACGTTGCTTCAGATGAAAAGCTTGCTCGTGAGCTTGTTGAAAAGAAGAAGCACGATGCTAAGGAAGAGCAGTTCAAGGCATATCAGAAGGTTACTCTTGACAACCTCTTCTCATCACTTCAGGAAGGTCAGATCAAGGAGCTTAACATTATCGTTAAGGCTGACGTTCAGGGCTCAGTTGAAGCAGTTAAGCAGAACCTTGAAAAGCTTTCAAACGAAGAGGTTAAGGTTCGTGTAATCCACGGCGGTGTTGGTGCAATCAACGAAAGTGACGTTCAGCTTGCAGGTATTTCAAATGCTATTATCGTAGGCTTCAACGTTCGTCCCGATACAAACGCTCAGAGCCTTGCTGAAAGAGACAAGGTTGAAATGAGAATGTACAGAGTAATCTATGACTGTATCGAAGAAATCGAAGCAGCTATGAAGGGTATGCTTGCTCCCAAGTTCCGTGAGGTTGCTCTCGGCAGAATTGAAGTAAGAACAGTTATGAACCTTTCATCTGCAGGTAAGATCGCAGGCAGCTACGTTCTCGAAGGTAAGGTTCAGAGAAACGCTCAGATCCGTGTAGTACGTGACGGTATCGTTATCACAGAAGATTCAATTTCTTCACTCCGCCGTTTCAAGGACGACGTAAGAGAGGTTGCAACAGGCTTTGAATGCGGTATCGGTCTTGAAAAGTTCAATGACATCAAGGAAGGCGACATTTTCGAAGCATTTATGATGGAAGAATATCGTGATTGATTTGTGTCACAAATCAATCAAATGAATAATGAATGATGAATAATGAATAGTGAATAATTATGATTTTACTGAGCTTTTGTGAAAAGGCAAAGGTTCAGTGCATCATTCGTTTTAATTTGATAAACGAAAGGAACCCTATATGGCAGGATTCAGAATTAACAGAGTATCGGAAGATATAAGACGTGAGATAATTGCAATTATCCGTGAGCTTAAGGATCCGAGAGTTATGGGCAAAATGCTCACTGTTGTGCGTGTTGAGGTTGCCTCGGATGCTTCCTTTGCGAAGGTTTATGTAAGTGACCTTAAGGGTATTGACTCAGCAAAGGAGGCCGTAAAGGGTCTTACAGCAGCAACAGGTTATATAAGACGTGAGGTGGGTTCAAGACTTCACCTGAGAAAAACACCGGAGCTTAAATTTATCGCTGACGACTCAATTGAGCAGGGCTTCAATATGTTCAAAAAGCTCAGCGAAACAAGAGGTGAGTAAGATGCTTACTGATTTCAGTACTGCGGTTTCAATGCTGAAAAACGCAGACAAAATTCTTATTCTTACTCACAGAAATCCCGACGGCGACACTCTCGGCAGCGGTTTTGCGCTGCTGAGAGCCTTAAGACAGCTGGGTAAAAGAGTGAAGCTTCTCAATGCAGACGCAATAAACGAAAAATATGCTCACCTTTATGAAGGACTTTCCGAAGAAAGCTTTGAGGAAGAGTTTATAGTTTCCGTTGACGTTGCAGAAAGAAAGCTGCTGGGTGACCTGATGGAAAAGTATGCCGACAAGGTTGACCTTTCAATTGACCACCACGGCACAGGCAAGCTTTTTGCAAAAAAGACCTATTGTGAGTCTGAAAGTGCTTCAGCCTGCGAGATTGTTTATGAAATCATCAAAGCTCTCGGTGCAAAGATTGATAAGGGTATTGCAGACTGCATTTATACAGGTTGCAGCACAGACACCGGCTGCTTTAAATATTCCAACGTAACACCGAGAACTCATAGAATTGCTGCTGAGCTTATTGAATATGGTGCAGACCACAGCAAGATAAATGAGAAAATGTTCGACACAAAGAGTATGAACAGTATTATGCTGGAGAGAATGTGCTATGAATCTCTTGAAGTTTTCGGTGGCGGTAAGGTTGCGGTTATTACCGTGACAAAGGAAATGCTCAGAAAAAGCGGCACAGATAAATCTGCTCTTGATGCTATCAAGCCTATTACGAGGCAGATTGAGGGCGTGGAAATCGGTCTTACCGTAAAGGAAGAAGACGGTGGCGCCAGCGGTGTTTCAATCCGCACAAGCGAAAACTATGATGCGTCAGCAATCTGTGCACATTTCGGCGGCGGCGGGCACATCAGAGCGGGCGGTTGTGAAATCAAAGACACACCCGAAAACGCAAAAGAAAAAGTAATTGACTATATTCTGAACAATATATTATAATCATCGGATTAAGGAGGGAACAGTGTGACCGGATTTGTATTTCTCGACAAAGAAGAGGGTATAACATCATTTATAGCTGCGGCTAAAATGCGCAGAATTTTTTCTGAGAAAAAAGCAGGTCATACAGGTACCCTTGATCCTATGGCAACAGGTGTTCTGCCTGTAGCTATGGGCTATTCAACAAGATTCATTGAGCTTATACCTTCTCATGATAAGGCTTACAGAGCCACCTTTCTTCTGGGAAAAACCACAGACACCCTTGATATTACGGGCGAGGTGCTTTCTGAAAGCGAGGTCAAGGCAAAAAAAGAGGATGTGGAGATTGTTCTTTCGAAATTCAGAGGTGAAATTTCTCAGCTTCCTCCTATGTATTCAGCAATTAAGAAAAACGGTGTAAGACTTTATGAGCTTGCAAGACAAGGCATTGAAATCGAACGTGAAAGCCGACAGGTGAAAATTTATTCTCTTGAGCTTGTTTCTTCTGACGAAGCAAAAAATGAGTACACCATTGAAGTTGAATGTTCAAGCGGAACATATATCCGTTCACTGATTTCAGATATCGGTGATGAGCTTTCATGCGGTGCGGTAATGACTTCGCTGAGAAGAACAAAGGCAAACGGGGTTTCAATTGATAAGTGCTATACTGCCGAGCAATTGCAGAAAATGAAAGACGAGGGCAGACTCAGTGAAGCTCTCACAAGGGTGGATGAATTTCTGACTTATCCGAAATTAAAGGTCAGCGCACCTCAGGCAAGAAGATTTTCTAACGGCGGTGCACTTGACACAGGCCGTTTCGGCGGCAAAAAAGAACCGGGACTTTATTGCGTATATTCCCCGGAGAATGAATTTCTCGGCATTGGTGAAATTGACGGTGAAGTCACCGAGCTTTCACCGAAAAGAGTTTACAGAGGTGAATAAAAGGGTGCTTAATTCAGAAGAAAGAGAAAAAGGAACGGCAATAGCTCTCGGCTATTTTGACGGTATTCATATAGGTCACAGAGCCGTTCTCCAGAAGGCTCTTGACGCTGCAAAAGATAAGAACCTTATCCCTGTTGTAATGCTTTTTGATATTCATCCGAGAAAGCTTGTTTCAGGCACTGTTCCTCCTATGCTTATGAGTGAGGAGCAGAAGAGAGAAGCTCTTAAGGAAATGGGATTCAGAGTTGTTGATTTCAATTTCAGAGAGTCTGTGAATCTCACCCATGAAGAGTTTGCGAAAAATATTCTTCAGGATTCTCTCGGCGCAAAATTCGTCTCCTGCGGTTATGATTACCGATACGGAAAGGGCGGAAAGGGTAACGCAGAAACGCTGAAAGCTTCTCTTGGTGAAAAAGGTGTTGAAATTTTCACCATTCCCGCAATTGAGCTTTCAGGAGAAATTGTCAGTTCAACAAAAATAAGACAGCTTATTTCTGAGGGCAAGGTTGAAAAGGCAAACAAAATGCTCGGTAAGGAATTTTCTTATCACATTGCAGTTGAAAAGGGTGACGGAATCGGTCACGAAATCGGAACTCCCACTATAAATCAATATTTCCCTGAGGATTTCATTGTGCCGAAATACGGTGTTTATGCCTCCAGGGTAAAGGTAGACGGAAAAATTTATCCGTCTGTTACAAATGTAGGTGTCAGACCTACGGTAGGCGGAACTTCGCTGAGAAGTGAAACCTGCATTTTCGATTTTTCGGAAAATCTTTACGGTAAAAAAATCGAAGTTTTTCTGATAAAATATCTGAGAGAAGAAAAGAAGTTTTCTTCAATTGATGAGCTTAAAAAAGCTATAGAAACGGATAGCAGAAACGCAAGAAAAATATGTAAAGAGGGATTTTAAAAATGAAAAAAGAAAATCTTAAAGCAATATTTTTTGATTTTGACGATACACTTCAGAGCAGAAAAGGCGCTTACAGACTTTACTGCGAAAGCTTTCTTACAAAGTACTTTCCTGAAATAAGCGAAGAGGAAAGACTCAGAAAGCTTGACGAAATGGAAGAATATGTTGACGGCGGTTATAAGGACAGAGAGGTTTACTTCCCTGAAATTATCGACCTCTGGAAGTGGGAAAATCATCCTCCTATGCAGGAGCTCTATGACTCCTTCAACTATGATTTCGGAAAATATATTGTGCTTCTTGACGGAGCAATTGATGTGCTTAAAAAAATCAAGGAAAAGGGTTACATTCTCGGATGTATCACCAACGGTGTTTCTTCACTTCAGAACATCAAGCTTGACACAGCAGGCATCAGAGATATGTTCGATGTTGTTGTGGTTTCAGGTGACATCGGCATCTACAAGCCTGACAGAAGAATTTTTGACGAGGCTATCAGACGTGCAGGTGTTAAAAATGAAGAAGCAATGTTTGTAGGCGACCATCCTGTCAATGACATTGAAGGTGCGCTTTCAGCTGATATGCAGGTAGTAAGAATGAACTACGGCGATTTCAAGGGTAAGGGCCTCGGCAAAAAGGGCGTAACTGCTGAAATTGAAAGCATTACAGAGCTTCTCAATTATATCTGATAAAGTCAGCAGACACTTTTCAAAGGAGATTTAAAGAAAATGATTTGCAAAAAGTGTTCCAATGAATATGATGACAGCCTTGAGCTTTGTCCCTTTTGCGAAAAAGAAGAAGTGAAAGAGAAAAAGCCCTTCAAGGTTACAATAGATCCTGAAAAAGAAACTGAAACTGAAGAAGCTCTGCCCACTAAAAAGCAGCAGAGAAAAGAAATAAGACAGGAAAAGGTTCAGGCTAAGGGCAAGGAAAAGCTCAAGAGTATGGGTAAAAAGGAAAAGGGTGCGTCACGCTTTATTGTTTCAAGCGTGTGCATAATGGCTGTTCTTATGACTGCTGTGAGCTGTCTTAGCGTTTTTACTGATGTTTTCAAAAATGATGATGACACAGTAAAGACAATGGCACTTTCTTCTCTTTCACCCGTTGATGCAGGTGAGCTTGAAAACTATCTTTCAAAGCTTTATTCACTCAGAAATTTTGAGCTTGATGACGATACCGCTTCTGACGAGTTTTATGTTAACATAAATCCGGGTGTGAAAAGCGGTCTTTATGAAAGCCTTATAGGCAAAGCAAAGCTTCAGAAGGATTCTGCTGACCCTGCAGAGCGTTTCTCAGACGAAGAGGGCAATTACGCTTATTATAAGCTTTCTTCAGAAGAGGTTGACGGAATTATCGGAAGCTTCGGTCTTGTTCCGAACCACACTCTGAATATAAAAAATGCTTACTGCTATAAGGGTTACTATTATTTCGGTAAGACAGATGAAAAATCAGCTTCTTCGGTTGAGGCCGATGTGGTTTCTTCAAAGCGTATTCAGGACGGCAGCTACTATGTGGAATGTATGTTCTACAGTGAAGGCAAAGAAGAAGGCAGACTTTATGCCATTGCCAAGAAGGATGAAGCAAACGAGGGTAAATGGATAATTTCTCGTCTCAGCAGCAAGCCGATTTTTGACGGCAGCGGTATTATGGTTGAAAATGACGGAGTTTTCCGCTATGAAATGAAGCGTGAGCATTTTGAAGGCAAGCTCAGTGACGGCACAGTTTTCTGTGAATATTCCATTGAATATCCTTTCTTCAAGGGTGACTCAATGGGTGAGAAGGCTGCCAATATGCTTTACAGTGAGGTGCTTTCAAAATATAAGAACAGTGCAGAGGAAGCTGACAAATATTTCGAAGAGTATAAGGGCAGCAAAAAGGATCTTCCCATTGTTGTGCATATTTCATCAGAAGTAACTTATTCTGACGAGAAGTATATCTCAACCATTGTTGACGTAAGTGAATATAATTCTGAAAATGAAAAAGATGAAGAAATTCTTATTTCTGAACGCAGCGTTGACGGTTATATTTTCGATGCAGAAACAGGTGAGTTCATTTCAAGAGATGAGGTTCTCGGCAAGGATTTCCAGCTGATTTATGATCTGCTTTACAGAATTCAGGGCGGTTATACCTACGATGACCTTATTTATGACGGTGTCAGCAGACCTTCTGATATTCCTCCCAACAACACTATCGGAAAGAGCATTTATGAAGCCGGCGGTGCAATCACACCAAACGGATATGTATTCTGTAAGGTTACTGATGAAGGCTATGTCAACAGTGTTCTTCTGCCGAAAAATGTAATTGAAGAAATCAATAAATGATTCTGAGGCTGCTGATTTTTGATCGGCAGCCATTTCACTCTGATTACACACTCAGATGATATGTTCATATTAATAAGACAAAGGAAGGAGAAAGCATAATGACAATACTTGTTGTTGATGATGATATAAGAATCAACGAGCTTCTTACCGATATTTTTTCAATGGAAGGCTATGAAACCTACAGTGCCTTTGACGGTGAACAGGCTCTTAAAATAATCGAAAAAAAGGGCAAGAGCATTGACCTTATTGTTCTTGACGTTATGATGCCCGAATTTGACGGCTGGGAGGTTCTTTCTTTTGTAAAGGACAACACCGACTGCAAGGTGCTTATGCTCACCGCTCTAACAGACGAAAACAGTGAAGTGAAGGCTATCAGAAGCGGTGCAGACGATTATGTGCCGAAGCCCTTTAAAAGAGCAGTTCTTCTTGAAAGAGCAAAAAGACTTATTTCTGACAGAAGAAAAGAGCAGAGCAGAAAATATCAGTGTGAAAATCTGGTTCTTTCCGTTATGGAGCATAAGGTCTATATTGACGGAAACGAAGTGAAGCTCACTCAGAAGGAATTCAATCTTCTTCATCTTCTTATGAAGAACAGCTCAATTGTGCTCACAAGAGAAGCAATTCTCGATAAAATCTGGGGCTATGTCTATGACGGAAACGACAGAACAATTGACACTCACATAAAAATGCTCAGACACTCAATCGGTGATTACAGCGACAAAATCAGAACCGTAAGAGGTGTGGGCTACAGCTTTGAGGGTGAGGTCAGAACCATATGAGGAAATCCTTCAGAACAAAGGTTATTGCGGTTTTCCTTGTAAGTGTGCTTATCTGTATGCTCTTTCTTGACCTGATGTGCGGTGTCTTTCTCAAGCAGATTTTCATTTTCGACTCAAAAAAAGCAATGCTCAGCTATTCAGAAGAAATTGAAACCGATATGAAAAACGGAAGCCGTAACATTTCAGAGCTTCTCAAGAATATGAACGACTCCTACGGAATTACCGCAAGTGCCGTTGACGGTGAAGCAAATGTGTTTTTCAGCTACAGACACTTCATTGACGATGAAATCAGAAGCTCTTACAAGGGTATGATAGCTTCTTATCTCGGCAGTGTGGCGGCAGGTGTGGAAGATGATTTCTTTGTTGAAACAAAATCAGATGACGGTGCGGTTGAAAAGCTTGTTTATGTAACACGGACGGAGCAAGGCGTTTTTCTCATAATGAGTGTTGAAATCAAGGGTATTGATCAGGACATCAGAGTTATTACCGCCCTTCTTCTTGTAATGACAATTCTTATTGCAGGTATCGGTACGGTCGTATGGGGCTACGCTTCAAGACCTTTCACCGCTCAGGTTGAAAAAATGAGCCGCATAACCGGAAAAATGGCAAAGCTCAACTTCGATGAAAAAATCAACTATGACTCTCCTGATGAAATCGGTATGCTTGCAAAGTCCATTGACAGTATGTCTGATGAGCTGAAAGAGAGTATTGAAAATCTTAAAGAAGACCTTGAAAAGCGAAAATGTACCCTCCGGGATCTTGCACACGAAATAAAGACTCCCATAACTACCATAAGAGGCTATACGGAAAACATTCAGTATTTCTGTGAAGAAAATGAAAAGGTTCAGAAATACTGCAATATAATGCTTGATGAATGTGATGAGGTTACGGCGCTTATCAATGAAATGCTTACAATGAGTCTTCTTGAAAGTGATGAATATATCCGTAAGACTGAAAAAATCAGCGCTTCACGGCTTATGCACGAGGTTATTATCAGAATCGGCAACGAATTCGCAGATGAAAAGATAGATGTTCAGATGGAAAATGCTGAGCTTCTCTGCAATGCAGACCTTATTGAAAGAGCTCTTCTCAACTTCGTAAGCAACGCTGTGAAATACGGCGATAAAGACGGTGAAATTCTTCTTAACGGTAAGGCAGAGAAGGACAGATATATTTTCTCGGTAACCAACAGCGGTGCAGAAATCGGCGCTGAAGACAGAGAAAAAATCTGGGAAGCCTTTTATAAAATTGACAAAGCCCGCAAGCGTGGTGGCGGTCACGGTCTCGGACTTTCAATTGTCAGCCGTGTTGCAAAAACTCATGGCGGCGATGTTGACATTCAGAGTGAAAACGGCAAAAATATTTTTATTATGTGGATTCCGTTAAATAACACATAAATCACACAAACAAAGGCTATTATAGTCGATGTTAAGGAATTTGTTTATATATAACAGACCGTCAGCATTTTATATAAGACGGTCTGTTGTTTTTCATTTTTTAACATAATCTGGGGTGCAACTTTTCTTGACATAAGAGCATTTCTTATTGTATAATGTAATATGTTGAATTTTAAGGCAGAATTATGTCGGATTCAACATAACCCAAAAATCCGAAAGGAGCAGATAAATGAGCTTTTACGGTGACTTTTTAAAGTACGGTGACAGAAAGCTTGCTGTTGACGACAGCGGTTTTTGTGTAACTTATAAAGAGCTTTCAGTTCTTGCAGAAAAAATCTCAAAGGTTATGCCTGAGAGATCACTTGTTATGCAGTTCTGTTCAAATACTATTCCCAGCCTTTGCGGTTATCTTTCATTTCTTCATAACAGAAGTGTTCCTGTTATGCTTGATAAGAAGATTGATGACGCTCTTGCTGACAGACTTATTTCAATTTACAGACCCGAATACTTTTATCTTCCCGAAACCCTTACAGACAGAATAGGGGACAGAGAAGTAGTTTTCAGCTATGAGGGTTATGTGCTTGTTAAAACAGAATTCGAAAGGGAGGAGGAGCTTTATGAAGAGCTCGGTCTTCTCCTCACAACCTCAGGCTCAGTAGGAAGCCCCAAGCTTGTGCGCCAGAGCTATAAGAATATTTCCTGTAATGCTGATTCAATTGCTGAATTTCTTGAGCTTACAGAAGACGAAAAGCCTATCACAACTCTTCCTATGAATTATACCTACGGTCTTTCAATTCTCAACAGCCACGTAAATGTGGGCGCAACAATTATGATGACCGAAAATTCAGTTGTAAGCAAGGCTTTCTGGGATTTCTTCAAAAGAGAGGGCGTAACCTCATTCGGCGGTGTACCCTTTACCTATGAAATGCTTAAGAAGATCCGTTTCTTTAAAATGGATTTACCTTCACTTAAAACAATGACTCAGTCAGGCGGTAAGCTTTCACCTGAAATGTATGATGAAATTGCTGAATATGCCGAAAGAGTTGGCAAGAAGTTTGTGCCTATGTACGGTCTTACTGAGGCTACTGCAAGAGTTGCTTATATGCCGGCAGAGAAGGCAAGAGAGAAAAAGCTCAGCGTTGGTCTTCCCATTCCCGGAGGTAAGCTTCTTCTCATTGACACAGAGGGAAATGAGATTGAAGGCAGCGGAATTGCCGGTGAAATGATTTATGAAGGACCTAATGTAACTCTCGGCTATGCTGAGGAAAAAGCTCACCTTTATCTTGGCGATGAAAGACACGGAAGACTTGAAACCGGTGACATTGCAAAGCGTGACGATGAAGGCTTCTACTATATCGTAGGCAGAAAGAAGAGATTCTTAAAGCTTTACGGCAACCGTGTAAACCTTGACGAAATCGAGCGCATTGTAAAAACAGGCTTCCCTGTTGACTGTGCTGCTGTTGGTACAGATAAGCTCTGTCTTTGTTATGTAACAGATGAAAGTATTCTCTTTGATGTTGAAGCTCATCTCGCTCACAAGACCAACATCAACGCAAGGGCATTCAAGGCAGTTTATATTCCCGAAGTGCCCAAGAACGAATCAGGAAAAACAATGTATTCAAAGCTTGCGAATACAATTGAATAAAAAATAAAGGAGCAGAAAAATGAACGAACTTATTGAATTACTTAAAAGTGTAAACGACAAAATTGACTATGCAAATGAAAAGAGCCTTGTAACCGGTAAGGTGCTTGACTCAATCGATATCACAAGCATCATTGTTGAGCTTGAAGACCACTATGACATTGAAATCACAATGGAATATATGGAAAATGAAAACTTTGACTCTGTTGAAGCAATGCTCAAGATGATTGAGGAGCTTCAGGACTGATTATAATGAAAGGAAGCGAAGCGGTCTGACCGTTTTCGCAAAGCAACAAAGATGACTTTTGTATCACTATCCTTTGTTGCTTTTCTTTTTGTCGGAATTGCTCTTTTTTATATCTGTCCTGTAAAATACAGATGGCTTGTGCTTCTGGGACTCAGTGTGTGGTTCTATGCTCAGAGCAACATAGCTTATCTTCCCTATATTCTTCTTTCCACACTTTCAATTTATCTTGCAGGTGTGGTTATGGGAAAATTCTGGGCAGAGCAGGAAAATAAACTTTCGGCAGAAGGTCTTTCAAAGGACGAAAAGAAAAGCATAAAAGAAAAAGGTAAAAAGAAGAGAAAGGCAGTGCTTATTGCTGCTCTTGTGCTTAATTTAGGAATCCTCTGCACCGTTAAGTTTGCAAAATTCTTTATAGGACCCGTCAACTCACTTGTGTCCTTCCTCGGCGGTGAAGGTGAATTTTCGGCTGCAAGCATAATTGTGCCTCTGGGTATTTCATATTACACATTTTCAACAGTCGGCTATCTTCTTGATGTTTACTGGAAGAGATATCCCCACGAAAACAATTATCTGAGATTTCTTCTTTATGCAATTTATTTCCCCCATATTCTTCAGGGACCTATTGCAAGATATAATAATCTCGGCACTCAGCTTAAAAGTGAGCTGAACTTTGACCTTGACAGATGTATCAAGGGCGCTCAGCTTCTTCTCTGGGGTTACTTCAAAAAGCTTGTTGTTGCAGACCGTCTCAATATTTTCATTGACGGAGTTTTTGAAAACGCAGACAGCAACTTAGGTCTTATCAATATACTTGCTATGGTTGCCGATGCGTTCTATATCTATGCTGACTTCTCAGGCTGTATGGATATGGCAAGAGGTATTTCCGACATCTTCGGCATAAAGCTTGAGCTTAATTTCGAGCGTCCCTTCCTTGCAACAAGCGTGCCTGAATTCTGGAGAAGATGGCACATTACTCTCGGCGCATGGTTCAGAGACTATGTTTATATGCCCGTTTCAACAGGTGCAAAGCTTAAAGAGCTTAACAAAAAGCTTAAAAAAGCCAATGTTTCAAAGTCTCTTTCAAGAATTATCCTCGTTACAATACCCGTGTTCATCACCTGGATTCTTACAGGTCTCTGGCACGGTACAGGCAGTACCTACATAATGTGGGGCTTCTACTACGCCTTTATCATTGCTCTTTCAACTGCTTTTTCAGAGGATTATCAGAGCTTCCTTAAAAAGCACAATGTAAAAACCGATACCCTTTCGTGGAGAGTTCTCAGAATAATGAAGGTGTTCTGCATCTTTATGGGCGGACGAATTCTCACCGTTCCCGGTTCACTTTCAAAAACAAAGCTTATCCTTGAAAGTATTATCCACAACTTCAATCCCTGGGTGTTCACAAACGGAACCTTCTGGAAATTCTGCGAGCTTGACTCCTACGGTGTGATTGTTGCTGTGCTTTGTGTGGCACTTCTCATAGGTGTTGACCTTATAGGGGAGCATCTCGGTGAAAAATCACTCAGAGACAGAATAGGAGAAGAAAACCTTTTCACAGGTATAATTCTTACTTCTGCTCTTACTGTTCTGATTCTTGTGTTCGGCATTTACGGTTCTGAATACGATGCTTCAGCGTTTGTATATATGGGTTATTGATTTGGAGACTGCTATGAAAAAAGAATTTAAGAATAAAAATAAAATAATTTCTGTGGTTCTGACTTTTGTGCTTATACTGCTTGTCTCCTCTTCTGTAGGAAAGGTTGTGCAGAACAAGTTTTCTGTAAAGTATATGCTTGACAGACAGAATATCTGGAATTTCTATGAGCTGCCGAAAAACTCAATTGATGTTTTTATCACAGGCAGCAGCCAGATTGTAAGCGGTGTTTCCGCTCCTGAGCTTTATAACGAATACGGAATAGCAGCAAGCTCTGTTGGTACCTGCTCACAGCCCGTAAGAGCAGCTCGCTACTGGCTTTCAGAAATGCTCCGCACTCAGTCACCGAAGGTATTTATCTATGAAATCAGCGGTCTTTATTATAAAGATAAGGACAAAGTATCTCACGCAAGAGCCTTCACAGATATGAAGAACACTTCACTTAACAAATATCAGGGCCTTAAAGAGCTTACAGACGGTGATACAGAAGAAATGCTCAGCTATTACTGGCAGCTTTACGGCTATCACAACAGATGGTCTGAGCTTGAAAAGAATGACTATGTGTTTGATGACGGTGTTTACAGAGACAGCTTTTTAGGCTTCTCGGTAATCAACACTGCATATAAAAATCAGAATTCAAGAAACGACTATGTTGTTTCATACACAGAAAACGGCAAAAAAGAGGTAACTGAAGAGACTTATCTCCGTTACCTTAAGGAAATGAAAGAAATCTGTGACGAAGAGGGAATTACAATGATTTTCCTCAAAACTCCCAGAACAGACTGGTCAGACGAAGAATATTCTGCAATCAAGGATCTTGCCGATTCCATGGGTGTTGAATATCTTGACCTTAACTATACTGAGAATTTCGATGCTCTGAAGCTTGATTATGCAACAGACTTTATGGATTACAAGCATATGAATCTTCACGGTGCAAGAAAGGTTACTTCCTTTATCGGCAAGTATCTCACCGAGAACTTCACCTTCGAGGATGAAAGAACAAAGAAGCGTTCACACATCAGAGAGGTTTATGAAGCTTACTGCGAAGGTGTAAAGACCTCAGAGCTTCCGTATATCGAAAAGTTCTCTGACCTTGGTGAGTTTATGGATAACAAGAATTATGCATTTACTCTTGCAAAAAGCGGAAATGTAGAGTTCACCGAAGGCGACCTTGAGGTTCTTAAGCTGATGGGTGCAAAAAAGGATGTCACCGAAAAGAAGAACTATGTTCTTATAAGAAACGGCGGCAGGGTAATTGAAGAACAGCAGTCTGACGGCAGTATTGTTCTCAGAGGCTTTACTCTTAAAGGTGACTACTACCGTGGTGTTACAGACAAGAACGGAATCACCACAAAGTTTGCAGATGCATCAAAAACATCAAAGAATGAAGCAGCAGTTGTAATTTCAATTTTCGACAAATCAACAGGTCTTAAGGCGGCAACCTTTGTGTTTGATGCGACTCTCAGTGTAATTTAATATGTAAGAAGAACTGTTTTTCGTTATGAAGACAGTTCTTTTTTTATGAAGTCTCTTTACCTTGAGGAAAAATTGTGATATTATCTAATTAAGAATGTATAAAGGAGAACAGTTATGAAAGAAATTCTTATGTCAAATCTTCCTGCAGGCTTTGCCACAGTCTGCCTTGCACTTTACTTCTTCGGAATGGCAGTTGTATTCATCACTAAGCCTCTCAAAAACGCAGAAAGCTTTTCAATCAAGCCTGTTGACAATGCGGGCAAAACCGAAATCCGTGTTTACTACGGCGGTATTTCCTTTGCACTCGGTGCTTTTCTGCTCTATCTTGCTTATGCAACAAAAACTCCCATGCACTCACTTGTGGGCGGTATGTTCTTTGCTACAACCGTTTTCGTGACAAGAACAATTTTCCTCTTTGTTGATAAGGGCTGGAAATGTCCTTACACAAAGGTTGCAATCCCTGCTGAGGGTGCTTTTGTAATTGCTCTGTGGACCTGCTTCTTCCTTGCAAAGTGATAAACTATGAAGATACATATTATACCTCAACCGAACAAAATATCCGTTATAGATAAAAAGGCCTTTGAGCTTCACAGCCTTTGCAATTTAAATGCTCATAAAGGCTGCAATAAGGCACTTTCGGAACTTACGGAGTTTATCTCAGATAAATTCTGTATGGAGCTTCTGGGCACAGGAAAGGAAGAAATCCGCCTTTCTGTGGATGAAGCTTTAACTGCTTCAGAAAGTTATACCCTTGATATAACGGAAGACCTGATTGAAATAAAGGGTGCAGATGAAGAGGGCGTATTCTGGGGTGTTCAGACTCTCAAGCAGATTTTTCTGCAGTGTGAAGAAAATCTTCCCGAAATTCACATTGAAGATGCACCTGCTTATTCCTACCGTGGCTTTATGCTTGACTGCGGCAGATATTTCTTCCCAAAAGATGACGTAATGAAATTTCTTGACATTATGGCTCTTCACAAGCTCAATTATTTCCATTGGCACCTGACTGAAGATCAGGGCTGGAGAGCACAGCTGCTTGACAACATTCTGCTTACGGAAATCGGTGCTTACCGTTCACACACCAATTTCGGTGTGAAGCCCCACGGAGGCTTCTATACCAAAGAGGATATGAAAGAAGTGGTGGAATACGCACACAAAAAGTGCATTAAGGTTATTCCTGAAATCGACACTCCGGGCCATGTTGTCAGCGCAATTGCGGCTTATCCTCATCTTTCCTGCTTTGACAGAAATCTGGGTGTTGCAACCCATTGCGGTGTAAAGCACGATGTTCTCTGTGTGGGTAAAGAGAGTACATTTGAGTTTATGTTCTCGGTTTTCGATGAGCTTCTGGAAATTTTCACTGACAGTATTATTCATATAGGTGGCGACGAGGTCCCCACAACACGTTGGAAAATTTGTCCTCATTGCAAGGCTCGTGTAAAAGAGGAAGGACTAAAAAGTGTTGAAGATCTTCATCCCTACTACCTTTCGAGAATTGCGGAATATATTGAAAGCAAGGGCTCAAAGGTAATTATGTGGAATGACACCATCAGAGATTATATGGCGAAAAGCAGTATCACAAGACAGCTCTGGAATGAAGAAATGAGCGAGGATGAGGTTATAAAACAGATTAACAAAGGTACTGAATTTATAATTTCATTTGTGAATGCATATTATCTTGATCTGCCTTACGGTCTGACAAGCCTAAAAAAATGCTATGAATATAACCCGTGTTATGACGGAATAACAGAGGATAAAAAAGATAAGCTTCTTGGCGTTGAGGCGTGTCTGTGGACGGAATTTGTGCCTGATATGAAAAAAGCAGGCTATCAGTCTTTCCCTCGTTTCGGAGCTTACAGTGAAACGGCATGGACAGATAAAAAGGAAAAAAGCTATGACAGATTCTGTGAAAAGCTTCCCTTTTATGAATATATGCTTTCATCTGACGGCTGGAATTTTGCAAAAGAGAAAGAAGCCTCACCAAAGGGCATAAGAAAACTCGGCTCCCGTCTTTATTGGGAGAGAAGAAAGCTCTGCTGGCAAGGACTTCACAATATCATAGACAATATTAAAGTTGAAAGAAAATATAAAGGAGAGGAAAACAAATGATTAACGTAATTCCAAAACCGAGAGTTGCAGTGGAGGAGGAAGGCTTTTATGAGCTTCCAAAGGACGTAATAGCAATCAGCTATGACGGAATTCTCGGCAATATGCGTCAGTGTGTTGCCTGCAGTCTCGGCATGAAGAGTGTTGAGCTTGATGAGGCAGATATCTGCTTTATCTATACCGAAAAGGTTAAGGAAGAGGAGTATCTTCTCAAGGTAACAGAAGACGGTATCAGAGTTTTTGCTTCAGATTACAGCGGTGCCTTCTATGCAATGGTAACACTCAAGCAGCTTATTGACGATGAAAACAAGGTTCCCTGCTGCAAAATCAGCGACAGACCTCTTTATACATGGAGAGGTATGCAGCTTGACGAAAGCCGTCATTTCTTCGGTATGAATGAAGTGAGAAAGCTTATTGACTATATGGCTATGTATAAGCTTAACCGTTTCCATTGGCATCTTACTGACGATCAGGGCTGGAGAATAGAAATCAAAAAGCATCCTCTTCTTACCGAAATCGGAAGTAAGAGAAAGGGCAGTCAGCTTCACAGCTGGAGAAGTCTTGATATGAGCCATACTCCCGTTGAAGGATATTACACTCACGAGGAAATAAAGCAGATAATAGCTTATGCAAAGGCAAGATGTGTGGAAATTATTCCTGAAATTGATTTTCCTGCACACTGTGCATCAGTTCTTGCTTCATATAACGATCTTGCCTGCCGTGAAATTTCCTGCGAAGTGCCTGATTTCTTCGGCGGAAAAATTCCCGAAAGCCGTGGACAGAAGGATTGGAACAGAACTCTCTGTCTCGGCAAGGATGAGGTTCTCAGCTTTGTTTATGATGTAATTGATGAAGTTGCAGAGCTTTTCCCCTTCCCTTATTTCCATGTGGGCGGTGACGAGGCTCCTACAAATGAATGGAAAAAGTGTCCCAGGTGTCAGGAAAGAATGAAGGCAGAAGGCCTTAAAAACGAAACCGAGCTTCAGGGCTGGTTCACAAACAAGCTCAATGCATATCTCAAAACTCAGGGCAAGATTATGATTGGCTGGAATGAGGTTCTTGCTGCAAAGGGAATTGACAGCGACATTGTTGCTCAGTATTGGATTTCAAGAAATGGCAAGAATGTTATAAAGCACCTTAAAAAGGGCGGAGATGTAATTCTCAGCAATCACAAATATTTCTATTTCGATATGAAGCACGATTACTGCACAGTTAAGGGTACATATTATTATGAACCCTCAAAGGTGGGTATCAAGGGCAAGTGTGCTCAGAACGTTCTCGGCGTTGAAGGTCAGAACTGGACTGAATGGACAGAAACTGCAGATGAGCTCTTCTTCAAGATGAGTACCCGTGGACTTGCACTTTCAGAATGTGCATGGAGCAGAAGCCGTGATTATTCTGATTTCCTTGACCGTCTTCAGGCTAATAAGAAGCTGCTTGACAAAATGGGAATCTGCTACGGTGAAGACTGGATAACTCTTCAGAAGAGCAAAAAAAGAAGAAAAAAGGCAGCAAAGAAAATCGGCTTCAATGTAAAGGATTACGATTACGAATATGAGATTTCTGCAAAGAAATAAAATTAAAAGTACCGGCTCAGTTGAGTCGGTACTTGCTTTTTTATAAAAGTGATTTGAGCTTTTCCATTGCTTCCTTTTTCGGCTCAGGAATGTGACCGAAAGGAAATTCAAGGTTCATCTTGTCATATTTCACCTGACAGATTTTTCTGAAGGGGAGAAGCTCGATTTTTTTTACACAGGGGTTGCTTTCTTTTATAGCCTTCAGCTTCAGAATGTTTTTCTCACTGTCGTTGATGCCGGGAATAATAACCTGCCTTAAGACGGTGGGAATTTTCTGTTCATTAAGGTAAGAGAGAAAGTCCGTTACCTTATCCATACTGCAGCCGACATGCTTTTCATAAAGCTCATTTTCCGTATATTTCATATCGAGAAGAACAAGGTCGGTTTCTTTTAAAAGAGCTTTCACCGAGTCGTTCATAATACTGCCTGATGTGTCAAGGCAGGTGTGAAGCTTTTCCTTGTGGCAAAGCTCAAACAGTTCACGGACAAAATCAGCCTGCATAAGGGGCTCACCGCCTGAAACGGTGACTCCTCCGTTATCCTTGAAATATTCTCTGTAGCGCACGGCTCTTTTGATAATTTCCTCTGCGGTGTATTCTGTGCCTTCATTAAAGCTCCAGGTGTCGGGGTTATGACAGCAGCTGCACCTAAGGTTGCAGCCCTGGGTGAAGACAACGAATCTTACACCGGGGCCGTCAAGAGTGCCGAGACTTTGAAAAGAGTGAACTCTGCCCTTTATCATACTGCTTCGTGGAAGGTACGGCTGATAACTTCACGCTGCTGTTCTCTTGAAAGCTTGTTGAAGTTTACTGCATAACCTGAAACACGGATTGTAAGGTTGGGATATGCTTCGGGATTATTGTAAGCATCCATAAGAGTTTCACGGTTAAGAACATTGATGTTGATGTGATGAGCCTTCTTTGAGAAGTAACCGTCAAGAATAGTAACAAGGTTGTTGATTCTTTCTTCTTCATCTCTGCCGAGAGCTTCGGGTGTGATTGAGAATGTGTTTGAAACACCGTCACGGCAGTCATCATAGCTGATTTTTGCAACTGAGTTAAGTGAAGCAAGAGCTCCGTTTTCTTCTCTGTTGTGCATGGGGTTAGCTCCGGGAGCAAAGGGTGCTGAAGCCTTTCTGCCGTCAGGAGTTGCACCTGTGTTCTTACCGTACATTACGTTTGATGTGATAGTGAGAACTGAAAGAGTGTGTTCAGCCTGTCTGTATGTGGGAGTCTTGCGAAGCTCAGTAATAACCTTGTGAGCCATATCTCTTGCAATAAAGTCAACTCTGTCATCGTCGTTGCCGTATTTGGGGAATTCGCCCACAGTTTCAAATTCGGTGATAAATCCGTCTGAATTCTTGATGGGGTGAACATCAGCAAACCTGATAGCGCTGAGTGAGTCGGCAACAACTGAAAGACCTGCAATACCGAAAGCCATAAATCTGCCTACGTCTGTATCGTGAAGAGCCATCTGTGTCTTTTCATATGCATATTTGTCGTGCATATAGTGAATGATGTTCATTGTGTTTACATAGAGGTGGCTGAGCCATTCAATGTAGATGTCGAAGCGCTCCATAACCTCATCATAGTTGAGCTTGTCACCGCTGAGAACGGGCATCTGAGGGCCGATGTGCATACCGCTTGTGGTGTCGTAACCGCCGTTGATAGCGATAAGAAGAAGCTTTGCAAGGTTGCATCTTGCTCCGAAGAACTGCATCTGCTTACCGATCTTCATTGCTGAAACGCAGCATGCAATTGCGTAGTCGTCACCGTAAATGGGACGCATAATGTCGTCGTTTTCATACTGAATTGAGTCTGTGTCAGCTGAAACCTTTGCACAGAACTTCTTGAAGTTTTCGGGAAGTGAGGTTGACCAGAGAACGGTAAGGTTGGGTTCGGGTGATGAACCGAGAGTATAAAGTGTGTTGAGCATACGGAAGCTGTTCTTTGTTACAAGGGTTCTTCCGTCTTCACCCATACCGCCTACAGCTTCAGTAATCCACATGGGGTCACCGCCGAAAAGCTCGTTATATTCGGGTGTACGAAGATGACGTGCAATTCTGAGCTTCATAACGAAATCGTCCATAAGCTCCTGGGCGCCTTCTTCTGTAAGTGTGCCGTCAGCAATATCACGTTCAATATAAATATCGAAGAATGAGCTTACTCTGCCGAGTGACATAGCAGCACCGTTCTGTTCCTTGATAGCACCGAGATAAGCAAAATAAGTCCACTGAATTGCTTCTCTTGCGTTTCCTGCAGGCTCGCTGATATCAAAGCCGTACATAGCTGCCATTTCCTTCATATAACCGAGGAAAGCAATCTGCTGATAAAGCTCTTCGTTGAGTCTTGTTGTTTCTGTGTTGAAGGTTTCAGCGGCAAGAGCAGCCTTGTCCTTCTTTTTTTCTGCAATGAGCTTGTCTACACCGTAAAGAGCAACTCTTCTGTAGTCACCGATGATTCTGCCTCTGCCGTAAGCATCAGGAAGACCTGTGATTACATGACACTTTCTTGCAGCTCTCATTTCGTCTGTGTATGCTCTGAAAACGCCGTCATTATGGGTTGTACGGAAACGGAATTCCTCTTCAACCTTTCTTGAAAGCTTGTAGCCGTAAGCTTCACAAGCCTGACGGGCCATTCTCATACCGCCGAAGGGGTTTACACCTCTTTTAAGGGGACGGTTGGTCTGCATACCAACGATGATTTCGTTTGCCTTGTCGATATAACCGGGAGCGTAGCTTGTAAGTGAAGATACGGTTGCTGTGTCAATGTCAAGCACACCGCCATACTGTCTTTCAAGAGTAAAAAGTGACTGAAGCTTCTGCATCATTGCTTCTGTACGGGGAGTAGCCTTTGCGAGGAATGAGCTGTCACCCTCATAAGCTGTATAGTTCTGCTGAATGAAATCTCTGACATTGATTTCGTTCTGCCATACGCCTTCTTTGAATCCTGTCCAATTCTTGTGTTCCATTATTTATACCTCCTGTTTGGTGATTTAACGTGTTAAAAAATATAAAAAGACAACCCAGCTTTTAAAACTGTGTTGCCCAGACGGTCGGCATTATTAACCTTCAGATTCCCTTGCGGTTATCCGCAAAATCCGTCAGTTATCTGAAGGGGTTTGTTTACACCAATATTATATAAAAAAAGTGGTGTTTTGTCAATGAAAAAAAGGCTTAAATGGTGCATAAAAAAATATGCACATTTTACTTGATAATTGTTACAATTGAAAGTATAATAGAAAAAGGACGGCAGAAACGCCGGTTCAAGATGTATCTGAGGTGATTTTATGTACGGATATATAAAGGTTGCCATGGCGGTGCCGAAGGTGAGCCTTGCCGATGTAAAGGGCAATCTTAAGGATATAAAAGAAAAAATAATTGAAGCTGAAAAAGAAAAAGCCGACCTTGCGGTTTTTCCTGAGCTTTCACTTACGGGCTGCAGCTGCGGTGATCTGTTCTTTCAGTCTGCACTTCTGAGAGAAGCTATTTCAGGCCTTAAGGAAATCTGTTCCTTTTCTGAAAATGTTTCATCAGCGGTTGTAGTTGGTATGCCTCTCAGCCTGAAGGGAAGGCTTTATAACTGCGGTGTTGTTATTGCAAAGGGCAGGGTGCTTGGCATTGTGCCGAAGACAAACCTTGCAGAAAATTCTGAGAAAAACGAAAGACGGTGGTTCACTTCTGCCGTTTCTGCCGTAGCTTCCGTTACAGAAAAAGAGCTTGGCTTAAGTGACTCTGAAAAAGAAATTCCCGTTGGCAATGACCTTGTTTTCTCACTTGATAATGAGGTGAGCTTCTCACTCGAAATCGGTGAAGACGGCTTTATGCCCGTAACACCGGGTACTGTTCATTCAGCAAACGGAAGTGAGCTTATTATAAACCTTGCTTCATTCGGTGAAGCTGTGGGCAAAAGAGAATATCGCAGAGAGCTTTTCAGAGTTCAGAGTGCAAGACTCAATTCAGCTTACTGCCTTGTAAGTGCAGGTTGGGAAGACTCCACAAGTGATACGGTTTACTCAGGTCAGAGTCTTCTTTGCGAAAACGGTACAGTCAATTCTGAAAATGAAAATTATGTTGATACCGACTATATTATCTTCGGTGAGTTCGACACAGAAAAAATCCGTGCAGACCGAATTAAAAACAAAACCTTTGAAAATACTTCAAACCTTCAGAAGTGCAGAAACGTTTATGTTGAAACCTCTTCAGAGCATAAATCGGTAGGGGAAAGCATAAAGCTCAACAAGCTTCCCTTTGTACCTCAGACAAAAGAGGACAGACAGAAGAGATGTATGGAGATTTTCTCTCTTCAGGTAACTTCTCTTAAAAGAAGAATTATGAAAACAGGTGGCAGACCTGTGCTTGGTATTTCAGGCGGGCTCGATTCAACTCTTGCACTTCTTGTTTGTGTTAAGGCAATTGAAGAGCTTGGCAAAGATCCTTCAGAGGTTGTGGGCATTACAATGCCCTGCTTCGGAACAAGTGACAGAACCTATAACAATTCATGGCTTCTTATGAAAACTCTGGGCATCACCGCAAAGGAAATCAGCATAAAAGATGCCTGCCTTCAGCATTTTGAGGATATCGGTCAGGACAAGAACAATTATGACCTTACCTTTGAAAATGCTCAGGCTCGTGAGCGTACTCAGGTGATTATGGACTACTCAGGTATGGTTGGCGGCTTTGTTGTGGGTACGGGTGACCTCAGTGAGCTTGCTCTCGGCTGGTGTACCTATAACGGCGATCATATGAGCATGTACGGAGTAAACGGCGGTGTGCCCAAGACTCTTGTCAGATGGATGGTGGGAACCCTTGCTTCTTCAGGTGTCTTCCCTGAAAGCACAGAGGTACTGAATGATATTCTTGACACACCCATCAGTCCTGAGCTTCTGCCGGCTGATGAAAAGGGCAACATCTCTCAGCAGACAGAGGATATTGTAGGGCCTTATGCACTGCACGATTTCTTTATCTATAACTTTGTAAGATACGGCTTTTCACCCCAAAAAATCTTTATGCTTGCAAAGCGTGCCTTTAAAGACGATTTCAGCGAAGAGACAATTCTCAGATGGCTGAAGAGCTTTTACAGACGCTTCTTCACTCAGCAGTTCAAGCGCAGCTGTCAGCCTGACGGAGTAAGAATCGGTTCGGTTGCACTGGGAGGCAAAGATTTCTACAGAATGGCAAGCGACGCTTCATACAGTCTCTGGATGGAAGAGGCCGAAAAGCTCTGATTTGTGCTGAGTGAGTCAGATTTTTACAATGTGTATCGTTTCAGCTGAAGCTATTGTTTAAAGACAATTTTTATGGTAAGCTTTAACTGAAAGAAATTTAAGGAGGAAACGAAAATGTTAATGATTATTGCAGCTCTTTCAGATGTGGTTTATTTCATCAAAAAGTTTTTTGAGGATTTATTCACAAAATAAAATTCAGACACAGATTCAGATTAAATTAATTAAAAAAATCATCCCGATGAGTTGGGATGATTTTTTATATATGCAGTATATCAGGTGAGGATGACATCTCCTAAGACATTCAAAACTTATGGATTGCAAAGTTACTGGATAAAACAGGAGCTTAGTTTTATTGAAATTCTATAATTTGCTTTACAACCTGAAACTTTGTAAAGCTGTTGTAAAGTGGTTGTAAAGCTCCGGAACGCCCTATTTATAAGGGTTCTGAGGGTTTACAATACAATAATACAATAAAAAAAGTAAAACTTTTTACAGATATAAAAGTAAAAATAATTATAGAAAACATTGTATTGGTTGTATGTTTGTATGTTTGTTTGCTGTCGGTGCGATGTGTGATGTACAGTAGGGACACACTAACTGATTTTGTCAGTTGTTTTCATTCCTCAGTCTTTCCATAAGCTTTTTCATTTCCGTTTTTTATAATTATATCATTAATCTTTAAAAATCCAAAAATACCCACCTGCTTGTTTTTGAATGCCATTAAGAACACTACGTATACTTTTTCTGTTGATTCCAGTTGTTTTCTCAGCTTTTCCTATAGACTCAAACTCTTCAAGAATCTCACCATCAAATGATACTTGATATACAGGTTTACTTTTGTTTGTTGTTTCCGCTTTTTTTAAGGGTTCAATATTCCCTACAGTTTCATTTGCAAGAAATCTCCGCCATTGACTCCCTCCAGCCGTTTTGCTATAACCATTGACTACTTTACTTATAGATGTAGGAGTAATTCCACAATATGTAGCTGCTTCTTCATAACTAGAATATCTTTTTATTAATTCACCACTCAACGAAAATTGACAAATCTGAATAGCTGTTTTTTCCTCTGGAATACTTTCATCTGTTTCTGCTGGCAAATCGAATGGATTGGGTTCAGGTATATCCGTAATGCCACAATCCTGCAAAAGTTTAATAAAATTGATAGGTGTTATAGTTAACGTGTATGGCCATTCAATTAATATAACATCATTTTCCTTACATATTTTTCTTTTTTGTTCATCTAAAAACTGTCGATTTTCAAATCCGAATTCTCCACCAAAAAAATCGCTCATTTTATAATGTTGTGTTCCTTGATATTCGACACCTAAAGATAAACTAGGTACAAAAACATCCAAATGCTGTAATCCAAGCCATGAGGCATGATAGTGAATAATTGCATCGGGAAAATATGAATAAATAAGTCGATATAACAAAAATTCAGATTTCCATTTTACTGACAATGTATTTCTTTCCAATTTTTTCACATATTGCCCATTTATATTATCATTTATAATATTTTCAACAGATATTGGAAGATATTCGCAACAAAGAGATTCTGCATGAAAATAGGCCCAACGTTTTTGGTTTCTTTCAATAGTTGAATATGAACCATAGTTATTTACAAGCAAGCGTACAATTTCGCCATTTGAAATTCCCACAAATTTATGTCTAATATAATCAATTATGTTTTGTGCTGAAATTTCATCAATACTATGTTGAGGAAATGAATAAGGATTATTTTTACTATCTCTGCATAATACTTCTACTACATCGTGAATAGGACACCCAAAAATGACAGGATATACTACCTTTGACTTACTAATAACACCATAAACAAAATTAATAATATCCTTTTTGACTTTTCTTGAAAAACAAAGCTGATAATTTATACTAGGATCTTCTGTGAATAGATTTTTTATCCTTACAGCTGCTCCATATTTTTCAACACATTTCATTATTTCTCCAAATGCAAATGTTTCATTTTGAGAGATATAGAAATAGTAATTATCTCTATCAGATATGCGAAACTTTACATTATCTGCATATGGCATTACACAAGCAAGAGTATATTCTGAATTGTACGGAAACGCATATCCTCCTTGACAAAGAAAATCTATAGTATCTCCAGAATAGCAATTAACAAGTTTAGATGCAACTAACCAACCCATATGCTCTTGTTCTTTAGTATATAAAAAATAGCCGTTAGTTTCAGAAAAATCGCTAAAAAGAGTTGCCCCTTCTATTTGATTGGTAATGGTAGTATTTTCAAATACTGTAATATTAGTTCTCTTTTCAACATCTGAGATATTTGTTACAACATTATGCAGAAAATAAATTTTATGAAACAACTCAGAATCATATGTTTCCCCATATTTTAAAAGCTTTCCTGTATCACAAGATGTAGATTTAAAATATATAGATGGACTAATACACTTCATCGTATCTTTTCTACACAAAGGTTCACTACATCCTTTAATTAAATAAAAACCTTCTTTTTCACAAAAAAGTAGATAATCATAAATTTCATGTCGTATTGAAGTATACTCGCCTATTGCATCTAGTTTAGCACTCACATGATAAACCCCACATAAAACCAAATAGTTATTATAACAAACAAAAAATAACCGTGAACTGCAAATTTCTACAACACTATCAGAAGCTGGATATTTTAATCGTTTAACAACTTTTTTTATGTGTTTTTTTATTAACTTAGTTTTTTCTCGTTCAATATCTAATTCAGATAATCCATCCAATAAAATATGGTCTGTTTCTTCAATGGATATTTTTTGTACTATGTTATACATAATATCAGCACTCCAATCAATACACATACAATGCTATCACCTATCGATTCATCTTAAATAAGGTTTACATAATTTGTGCTTCTGCTATATAACTACTACGCTTGAGTTTTTTCATTCCTCAGTCTTTCCATAAGTCTCTTCATTTCCTCAGGCATTTCTGCCTTCAGGTGCAGTTCTTCACCTGTTACGGGGTGGGTGAAGCTGACGCTTTCACAATGAAGTGCCTGACGGTAGCAGTCCTCATCCTTTGTTCCGTACATTGTGTCACCGTAAAGCGGTGCACCGAGAGAAGCAAAATGTACCCTTATCTGATGAGTTCTGCCGGTTTCAAGGCGTATTCTCAGAAGGGTGTAGTTTTCCCCGTACTCAAGCACCTTATAATGGGTTTCGGCATAGTCTCCTCTTTCATCTGCTGTGCGATAGGTCTTTATAGGGTCAGGTCGGTAAATTGGCTTTATAATTTCACCGTCTTCGGTAAACTTACCGGTTGATATAGCAAGGTAACGCTTATTGAAGCTGCCTGAAAGCCTTGCCGCAACGTGAGCGTTAAGGGCACAGATTACAAGTCCTGATGTACCCTTGTCAAGTCTTCCTACACATCTGAAAACGGCTGATTTGCCTTTTTTCATAAGATAAGAAGCAACTGCATTTGAAAGGGCATCACCCTGATGATTATGAGATTCATGCATTGCAAGATTTCCCGGTTTATTGATAACAAGCAAATCCTCATCCTCGTAGACAATATCAAGAGGGATGTCAAGAGGGATTATCTCTCTTTCTTTTTCAGGCATATTCACCGTTATGATGTCGCCTGTATGAATTATGTCAACGGTACGGGTATGCTCACCGTTGAGAAGCAGGCCGTCATCCACTCTTTTGAGAGAACGAAGCAGACCGAGAGAAATTTTCATATGTGTTTTAAGAAAGGTATAGACCTTTGCACCGTCATATTCAGGCGGTACGGTGTAGCTTATTGTTCTCAAGATGTTCTCCTTTTTATAAGTGTTGAGAGTTGAGAGTTAAGAGTTAAGAGTTAAGAGTTAAGATGTGGGGAGCTTCGCTCCGATTATATCCGTTTCAGCTCACTGCTGAACCTTTTCATTCATACCGCCAAAGCAGATTGATAAATTCGGCGGGTAGAGTTTTCGTCATTGAGAGCTGTAAAGGCGGATATAATCAACTCTTTACCCTTTATAACTGAATTATCTCCGCAGACGATATCTGAACGCTTACAAAAAATAAATCTGCGACCTTAACTCCACACTCCACTCTTCAGACTCCACACTGTCTTTTAAAACAAGTGGCGACCTTAAGTCGCCACTGCTTATTTCATGCTTTCTGCAAAGTTATCAAGAAGACGTTTCTTTTCATCCCACAGCTTCTGTGAAAGGTCAACATAATAGGTATGGGGATTTTCAAAACGCTTCACTTCTTCCCAAAGGGTTGCAACCTGCTCGTTGCAGTATTTCTTTATATCCTTTATATCGGGACAGTTGTAGCAGGGCTGACCCTTATCAAAAATCTGCACGAGAAGAGGCTTTGCTGTGTAATTCTTCACAACCTTGCGCTTCCAGGTGTAGTTGGGGTCGAAAAGCTCATAAGGCTTGCTGTCGTCAATTTCTTCGTCAATGAGGGTAATAACGTCAGAAATAGCCTTTCCGCTGTCTTTGTCAAAAAGTCGGTAAACCTTCTTTGCACAGGGAGTTGTGATTTTCTGAACATTTTCGGAAATCTTGATTCTGGGCACAGGTACACCTTCTTCATCCTCAACGGCTACAATCTTATACACACCGCCGAAAACAGGGTTTGATGAAGCTGTAATAAGTCTTTCGCCAACACCGAAGGAGTCAACCTTTGCACCCTGACTTATCATATCACGGATAATATTTTCATCAAGTGAGTTACTTGCAATGATTTTGCAGTCAGGGAAGCCTGCCTCATCAAGCATCTGTCTTGCTTTTTTTGAAAGATAGGTGATGTCACCGCTGTCAAGTCTGATGCCCTTGGGTCTGTAGCCTCTGGGAAGCACCTCACGTCTGAAGGCTTCAATTGCGTTGGGAATACCGCTTTTAAGCACATTATAAGTGTCAACAAGAAGTGTGCAGTCATAGGGATACTGTCTTGCATAAGCGCAGAATGCCTCAAGCTCATCACCGAAAAGCTGAATCCATGAATGAGCCATTGTGCCCACAGCAGGGATGCCGAAATCTCTTTCGTCAATTGTGCAGGCCGTTGCATCGCAGCCGCCTATGTATGCAGCTCTTGCTCCGTAAATTGCAGCGTCAAAGCCCTGAGCTCTTCTTGAGCCGAATTCCATAACCATTCTGTCACCTGAGGCTCTTTTAAGGCGGTTTGCCTTTGTTGCAATAAGGCTCTGATGATTGATTGTGAGAAGCACCATTGTTTCAATAAGCTGAGCCTCAATAATGGGGCCTTTTACTGTTATGATGGGTTCACCGGGAAAAATGGGAGTGCCTTCGGGAATTGCCCACACGTCAGAGCTGAACCTGAAATTTCTCAGATATTCAATAAAATGTTCATTGAAGCCTTTCTTTCTGAAAAGCTCAAGGTCCTTTTGTGTGAACTTGAGATGCTTGAGATAATCCACAAGCTGACGAAGGCCTGCCATAATTGCAAAACCGCCGTTGTCAGGAACCTTTCTGAAGAACATATCAAAATGCGCAATCTTGTCCTTAAGACCGTTTGTGAAATAACCGTTAGCCATAGAAAGCTCATAAAAATCCACAAGCATTGTAAGATTTCTTGATTCAAGAGTGTTACTCATAATATATGTCACTGACCTTTCAGAATTTTAATTTTAAGTTAACTATTTTATTATATCACCTTTTTCTCAGGAATTAAAGGTTTTTTAATAATTTTTTCACAGGAAACCCATAAGCTTCGCTTATATTCTTAATCGCAATTATGCGTTGTGCATTGTTGCCAATTCATTATGCTTTTAGGCAATATTATTGTATTTCTTGTCTGCTTTTACCACTTGACAAAGGGAAGAGAACTATGATAACATCTTATGTGGTGGCTGAAAGCCAAAATATATATAAGGTGTGAAAAATTATGAGAATAAGAAAACAGGCTCTTGGTGACCGAAATATTGTCGGTGCAAGAATCGAAGCCAAAAGAAAGGAGCTCGGCATCAAGCAGATTGACCTTCTTACTCAGCTTCAGATAAAAGGTGTGGAGCTTACAGCTTCAGGTCTTTCAAAGCTTGAGGGTCAGATCAGAAGTGTAAACGATTATGAACTCGTTGCAATTGCTGATGTGCTCGGAGTGTCACTCAACTGGCTTGTTGGCAGAGAAGACTGAATCTCAACTTACCGTCTTTGACCTTTTTGGTTGAAGGCGGATTTTTCTTTTGTGGGTTTCGCACAAAACCTTTTTCAAAAAACATACAAAACAACGAAAAAAGTCGAGTTTATCTTAAAAGGTAGTAAATTACTTTGAATTATGATATAATCTTAAACTGATTGAAATGTATGTTCAGTTATAAGCATTAAAAAAACAAATCAAAGAGGAGGAACTCACTTGATTCAGAAAGCTAAAAACTTTTTAGGTGATTTCAGAACCTACTGGAACATTCCTATGCCCGGTCGTTATATGACCTTCAAGGAAATTGCAGCTTATGCCGGCGGCGGTATCGGTGCATATTTCCTCATCACAATGGGTAATGCCCTTATCGTAAGTACCAACAATATGATTGTCGGTGCAGGTATCGGTATTTCACCCACACATATGTATCTTCTTTACATAATTTCAACAATCGCAAATATTCCTCTCACAGCAGTAAGAGCGAATATGATTGACAACACAAGAAATAAAGCAGGTAAGTACAGACCTTACCTTATCTCTATGGGTATTCCCACAGTGCTTATTGTACTGAGCTATGTTTATTTCCCGTACGATGTGCTTTATAATTTCTTCCCCATGCAGCTGTTCGGATTTGACGGCGGTTACATTGCAAAATGTGCACTTGTACTTGTTTTCAATCTTCTTCTGCAATTCTTCTTTAACTTCTTCAACGATGCTTATACAAACCTTATTCACGTACTTTCACCCAACACACAGGAGCGTACAGATGTTCTTGCAATCAAGAGCGTTGTTTATTCACTTGCTCCCTCAATCGTAAACATTGTTCTTCCCATCGTTGCTCAGCATGCAACAAACAACAATATGTACGATATGAAGCTCTACAAAATTGCTTATCCCATATTCGCAGTTCTCGGTATGAGCCTTACAGTTGTTGTATTCGGTAACACAAAGGAAAAAATCGTTCAGGCTAAGACAAGAGTTATTCAGGTTCGTTTCACAGATGCGTTCAGATCTGTTGCAAAGAACAAGTATTTCTGGATTATCTCACTTGCAGGCTGGCTCGGCTTCCTCGAAGGTGCTTACGGTAACGTACTCGGTTGGGCTTATAACTACGGTCACGCTTGCAGCGGTACAGTAATGAGTATCATCAACACTGTTGTTGGTAATGCATCAATGTGGGGTATGATTATTGCACCCTTCTGTGTTCGTGCTTTCGGTAAGAAGAAGGTTCTTCTCGGCGTTAACTTTATGAACATCATCTGCATCCTTGCAATGGGACTTAATACAAAGAGCATTCTCTGGCTTGCAGTGTGCGTATACTGCAACTGGCTCTTCGGTGCTTTTGAGCAGATTACAGCTCCCGCTATTCAGGCTGACATCCGTGATTTCCACCAGTACAAAACAGGTGAACGTGTTGACGGTATGTTCGCAACAGTTAAAACAATCGGTGATATGGTAACTCTTGTTACTTCATCAGTTCTTCCCTTCGTATATGAGAAAATGGGTATCTTCGAAGGTAACGGTTACGAAAGTCCCTATGATATTCTTGACGTAACAACAGGTGAACCCGGTCTTCTTGACAAGATGTTTACAGCTCTTATCATTATGGCTGCAGCAGGTGCTTTCCTCAATATGGTTCCCTACTTCTTCTATGATCTTAAGGAAAAGGATCAGAAGGGTATTGTTAAGATTCTTAAAATCCGTGCTATGTTTGAAGACTACGGCAACGGTATCACAAACGACCAGACTCTCGTTGAAGCTATTGATATTATCAGAGAAGCAAGAGAAATGGCAGCAAATGAGGCTATGACTGCTGACAAGTCAAAGGGCAGAAAGGCTTACAGAGCTGCTCTCAGATATAACGAAGAAATCGAAATTGCCAAGATGGTTTGCGGTGAGCTTGACAAGTTCTCATCAAAGGCTTATGCTGCTAAGTATGAAGCAAGCTACAGAATTTACAAGGCAGGCCTTGAAGGTATTTACAATGCTGACATTTCTAAGATTATGGAAGACATAGCAGAAGCAAGAGCACTTCCCAAGGCAACTGCAGAAGAAATGCAGCTTCGTGAATTCAAGCTCGATATTGCCAAGAATCTCCTTTCATCAGCTAAGGCAGTAAGAAAGTATTACAAGGATGCTGCGAGCTTTGTACAGCCCGATTTCAAGGCTCTTGAAGGCTTCTTCGCAATCGAAGACGAATGTGATGCAAAGCTTAAGGATCTTTATCTCCAGCAGGCTGAAGCTAAGAAGGCTAAGGATTCATTCAGACTTAAGGATCTCACAGCTGAAATCAAGGAAACAAAGAAGCTTAAGAGCAAGGCTCAGGACGACGCTAAGGCTGAAATGGATAAGCACGCTTACTTCGGCAGAGCTGCCAAGGCTTACCTTGACGCTGAAAAGGTTGTTAAGGAAAAGGAAAATTACACTCACCTTGACGAGCTTGATTCAAAATATGAAGAATCAAAATCAAGATATGAAGCTGACAGAGCTGCTAAGATTGAAGAGCAGAAGAGACTTGAAGCTGAAAAGGCTGAAAAGGCAAGACAGCTCAAAGCAGAAAAAGAAGCTGAAAAGCTCGCTAAGAAAAACAAGTAATTATAGAAAAAAGCACTTCTTCGGAAGTGCTTTTTTAAGTGTGGAGTGTGAAGAGTGGAGTGTGGAGTTAAGGGTCGCTTCGCTCCGATTGTATACTGACGAAATCTGAAAATGATTCATAGGGGCGGCCATTGGCCGTCCGTCTGACCGACACAACGTCAATCGATAAATATATTACCGTAGGGACACGGCTCAGCCGTGTCCGCAATAAACCGACAAAATCAAAACCTTAAAATGTCATTCTGAACGCAGTGAAGAATCTTTAAAGGGTACGACACACAGGTCGTACCCTACGTCACTCGGAATGACATCACCGTAGGGACCGGCGTCCTCGACGGTCCGCCACCCAAACCAACCACCACAACTCACACAACCTGAAACGGTGAAACGGACACGGCAAGCCGTGTCCCTACTGTACATAATTCACCCACCGAAACAATTCGACAAACTTCTACAAATTTCTCTCCTTCGCTGTAACCATGTAACTATGTAACCAAGTTTTCTATAATTATTTTTATATTTATATTTTTATAAATTTTTCTTATTTTTTTGGTTACATAGTTACAAAACCCTCAGATCCCTTATGAATAGGGGCTTTACGGATGTAACCAATTGTAACCAAGCTGTAACCAACTAAGACTTGGTTACACTTTTCACAATATTTCCTATCTGTTATATTCAACGAGCTTCAAATATTTTTGTAAGCCGTATGCCTTAAAGCGTTTCGCCTTATCCATCCTCACCCAATTGTTCCGTTCACTGCGTTAAAAGTTGCAATAAAAGCTCCCGATTACGGGAGCTCTTGTTTTATGCTTTTGTTCCTTTTGCACCCTTTGTGCCGCCGCCAAGGTTTACACCTTGAAGCACGTTTGAGTCAAAGGTATATGTGATGCTGCTGTTTTCACGTTCTCTCTTAAGAGCGAGTGAAATCATTCTGTCGAGAAGCTCTGTATACTTAACACCGAGAGGCTCCCAGAGATAGAAGGAAAGTGAGCCGGGAATGGTGTTGATTTCGTTGAGCCAGATGTTGCCGGTCTTGGTATCCATCATAAAATCAATTCTTGAAACACCGCCGCAACCGAGAACCTTGAATGCCTTTACTGCATATTCTCTGATGAGTGTTCTCTGCTCGTCTGTGATGTCAGCAGGAATCTTTCTCTTGAGTGTAGCCATACCCTTGCTGCCGCCTGAGCCTTTTACGCCACCTTTAGCGCCTTTTGCACCCTTTGAGCTGCCGTCACCGATATATTTTTCTGCGAAGGTGAGAATCTTGTCTGATGAAACAGGCTCTTCACACTCTGAAGCTTCAGCTTCTTCATAGTCACCGAGAACTGAGCAGTTGATTTCCTTAAGGTTCTGAACTGCAGTTTCAATAAGCACCTTTGAAGCATATCTGAAGGCTGTGTCAAGTGAATCGTAAAGCTCGTCACGGTTTTCAGCCTTACTGATACCGATTGATGAACCGAGATTGACAGGCTTTACAATAACGGGATAGCCGATTTTTTCTTCAACTGTTGCAATAACTGCATCAACATCGTCATCATACTGCTTTGCAGTGAAGCACTTGCAGTCAAGAACGGGAATACCGTTATCCTTGAGAACAGTCTTCATAACATATTTGTCCATACCGACTGCTGAGGAAAGAACATCACAGCCAACATAGGGGATATTGAACATCTGAAGATAGCCCTGAAGTGTGCCGTCTTCTACGTTTGTGCCGTGAACTACGGGGAAGGCGATATCGATATAATCGAGTTCATTCTTGCCGAACTTCTTCATGGGGTAACGGATAAGCTTAACCTTTCCGTCCTCGTTGAGCATAATAACACGCTGACTCTCTTTAAGAAGAGAAGTGATGTCTGTGTATGACTTGATGTCACCGATTTTTTCACCGATGTAAAACTCATTGCCCTTGGTTATGTAAATGGGAATTACATCGTACTTGTTTTTGTCAAGATGGCCGATAGCCTGAATGGCTGAGATGATTGAAATTTCGTGTTCAACGGTTTTTCCGCCGAACAGTACGCCTACTTTGATTTTCATGTTGTCACCTGTCCTTTATTAATAGTTGTCTGGAAGGTCGTTTTCAAGAAGAACGATTTTCTTTTTACCCTCTGATGAAAGTGCATAAACAAAGTTTATTGCTTCATTTATATTGTTTGCAACGAAGATTTTTTCTTCGCTGTAGTTTTCGTCAAGAAGACCTGCCTTTATGGGTACTGCCTGCTTTTCACCCACGAGTACAACGAAGTCGCACACCTTTGAAGCGTTTCTGCCGAATTCACGGTTAAGCTCATCCTGCTTTGAGCCAAGCTCAACCATACCGGGAGTAACGAGAATTTTATATCCGTCAAAAAGGCTCAGGGCTTCAAGAGCCGCCTTTGTACCGCTGGGGTTTGAGTTGTATGCATCGTCAATAATTGTAACTGCACCGTTTTCCTTGAGCTCAAGACGGTGGGGTACACCTTCAAGCTTTCTTACTGCACCCTTGAGGTCTTTGAGAGCAATGCCCATTTTATGGCTGATTGCAATTGAGCCCACAATGTTAAGCACGTTGTGTCTGCCGATAAGCTTTGTTGTGTACTGCTCGATTTCACCGTTCGGTGCCTTTACTGAGAAAGAAGTACCTCTTTGTGAAACTGAAATATCGAAAGCCTTGTAGTCGGCATCATTTTCGATTGCATATGAAATATAGGGACGGTTGCTGCCGTGGTCTTTGATGTTTTCATCGTCAGCGTTGAGGAAAAGCATACCGCCTTCGGGAAGTGAATCTGAAAGCTCAAATTTAGTGCTTTTTACTGCATCAAGAGTCTTGAATGATTCAAGGTGCTGAGGTCCGATTGAGGTGATTACACCGTGGTGAGGATGCACAATGTCGCAAAGCTCCTTGATGTCACCAACCCACTTTGCACCCATTTCGCATACGAAAATTTCGTGAGTAGCCTTAAGTGAGCCTCTGATGGTCTTTACAACGCCCATAGGTGTGTTGTAGCTTTCGGGGGTCATAAGCACATTATATTTTGATTTGAGAAGAGTTGTAAGGTAATATTTTACGCTTGTTTTACCGTATGAGCCTGTGATACCGATAATCTTAAGGTCAGGACAGCTTCTGAGAATTTTCTTTGCATCTCTTGTATATCCGTTATTGATTGAAAGCTCCATAGGCTTGTTGATAAGGTTTGCAAGAAGCACAAGGCAGGGAGCAAATACATAAAGAAGTGCAGCAACGAGAAGCACAATGCTTTCGTGGTGGTCACGGAGCATAAACGCACTTGTCACGAGAAGTGCAATTGCTGAAACAGCAATAATTGTAAGAAGCATACGCTTTACTCTGGGAGTATAAACCAGAGGCTTTTTTGCTTTTTTTGGCTTTTCCCATACAGAAGCCACAGCAAAAAGAGCGATGAGCACACCTGCCTTGATATTGATTGAAATTTCAAGGAAAAGACAGATAAGCATAAGCACTGAGAAAATCAGGTGGGGAAGAAATCTTCTGCTATTTTCTCTCATCCATTTTGTGTGGGTGTCGAAGCGGTATGAATTAAGCTGGAAAAAGTGCATTGAGTCAATTGTTGCAAGGGCAGTTGCCACAGCAAAAGCAACGATGGAAAGTGACATAAGAATATTGGTTATCATAATATAATCCTTTCAGATGTTTTAGGGAAGACAGGGGACGGTTCTCTGTCTTTTTTATCTCTATTTAAAACTTGTTGACAATACGAGGAGACAGAGAACCGTCCCCTGTCTTTTTTTTAAAACTTATTGACAATACGAGGAGACAGAGAACCGTCCCCTGTCTTTTCTCAGATATTCATAAACGAAGCGAGAACTCTTAAAAACTGAGCCTGACATTCTAAAAAGCTGTAATGTCCTGCACCTTCAAATTTTACAAGAGCCGCCTCAGGCATAAGCTTTTCCATTGTTTCACCGTCTGAAAGAGGTGTTGCATCGTCAAGTGTGCCCCAACAAAGCAGGGTAGGAGCCTTTACATTCGGCATAAGGTGGCATAAATCTTCGTTTACAACCTTTACGAGAGTCTGACGCATAATGGGTGAAGCTGCATTGTAGTCTGCAGAGCCGTTTCTCTTTCTGAGATTTTCAAGAGCGTCAGGGAAAAGCTTCATCACAATTCCGAGAGAGAAAATCCATTTTGTAAGCTTGTAGATTTTTTCTTTGATTTTCTGCTTGAGGCTCTTTTTCGGTTTTACACCTGCAGCGTCAACGAGAATGGTCTTTTCAACCTCAAAGGATAAATCTCTTGAACAGAGCTTGATGATTACTCTGCCACCGAAGGAGTGGCCTAAAAGGGTGATTTTATCAAATTCATAGTCCTTAAGGAATTCAAGCACGAAGTCAACATAATCGTCAACACACCAGGGCTCTTTCGGCTCTTCACTTTCACCGAAGCCGGGCATATCCATAGCAATGACCTTATATTTTGTTTTGAGAACATTGATTGAGGCTTCGAAAAGCTTTATGTTTGAACCCCAGCCGTGAAGCAGAAGAACAAGGTCGCCTTCACCTTCACATATATAGTTTATGTTAAGTCCCTTTACGGTTTTGTTCATTGTGTAAGGTTCCTTTCAATAAAATGTTTATACCAACTAAATATTATATCACATAAGAGTCGGAATTTCCATATTTATTTAAATATTTTATGACAGAAACTTTTCTCTTAAAACCCTTACGGCATCCTCTTTTGTGAAAGAGCCGGGAGAGAATCTGAAGTTATTCGGAATACTGTCAAACCGAAGGGTATATTTTTCGATTTCTTCCTCTGTCATACGGATTTTTGTTACATCTGTAAGCTCGTTTATAATTTTAATGAATTCATCCATATGGGTATTCATAATTGAGAGTACATGCTGAGTTTTTTCTTTTTCAAACTCTGCGCTTCTCTTTATGAAATCCTCCATGAAAACGGTGCAGGCCTTACCGTGAGGTGTGCCGTAATTTTCGGTGAGAATGTAGCCTAAGGGGTGGGGGAAGGCAGTGCCGCAGTAAGCGAGAGTAATACCTGCATAAAGTGAGCCGTAATAGAGCTTTTCACGAAGAACACTGTCGGGAACGGTCTTTTCACTATGAAGGAATCTGAGTCCCTCCCATATAAGCTCAATTGCCTTTTCACCGAATATGGTGGGAATGTCGCTGCACTTGATACTCATATAGCCTTCAAGCACGTGAGCGAGAGCATCAAGAGCTGTAGAAACAGTTATGTCATAAGGCATTGATTCTGTATATGTGCTGTCTGCAAAGGTAAGTGAGGGATTGCAGTCATCGGGAGCAATGCTCTTTTTTCTGCCTGTCTGTGGATCAGTGAGCACACTTACTCTGCCGACCTCACTGCCTGTTCCCGCAGTTGTGCCGACGAGAACAATGGGAAGAGCCTTTTTTCTGTCGCCTGATGAGTAAATATCCATAAGCGAAAACTCAGGGTTTGCGGTGTAAACTGCAACTGCCTTAGCTGCATCAAGAGGTGAACCGCCGCCGATTCCCACAATGAAATCAGCACCGAACTGTCTTGCAAGGCTTCCTGCCTCGTGGCAGTGGTCAAGACGGGGGTTAGGGCCGATTTTGTTGTATATCTCATATTCAATGCCGTTTTCTCTGAGAGCTTCCTCCATATCGGAAAGTGCGCCTGAAAGAACAGCACTTTTACCGCCTGTTACAATGATACATCTTCTGCCGAACTGAGAGAGAAGATGAGCGTTATTTTTAACGGCGTTTTTACCGCTTACTACCTTTACGGGGATATTGAGATTGAAGTCCATAGATTTAATACCTCACTTTTCTTAAATGCAAAATGCAAAGTGCACAATGCAAAATATCGGGTCACTTCGTTCCGATTGTAGCCGTATCAGTTACTGACGAATTTTTAGATCTGTACCGCCAAAAAGCATAAATCCGACGGGCAGGATACCGTTTTAAATTATGATCAAGTGGATAAAATAGCTCTTTATCCTTTATATCTGAATTGATTTCGCAGACTATATCTGACAGATTTCAGACACATAAATCTGCGACCATAATTTTGCATTTTGCATTTTGAATTTTGCATTCTATATTGTATTATAGCCAATTTCATCCTTTTGTGCAAGAATTATTTGAATACACTTGAAAAAAACTGAAAAATGTTATAGAATAGGATGATACACAATGGGGGTTATGTTCCTTGTGCTGTGTATACGAAAAATTAATCTGATTTCAGGGTGATGAATTATGGCAAACAGAAAAAGACTTTTCAGCATGCTTGCTGCACTTTCTCTTACTGCTTTAATCGTTATCTCCTCTTTTTTTCTGTCACAAAGAGATGAGAAATTTCCTCTCAGTGAAAAAAGTGTAATCGCTATGGGTACTGTGGTGACAGAGAAAATTTATTCTGAAAATCCGGGTACCGCAATAAAAGATATTGTCAGCATCATAAACGGTCTTGAGGATACCATCTCATGGCGAAAGGAAAACTCTGCCGTAGGTATTCTCAATAAAGACGGCAAGGTGCAGAACAAGTATCTCGGTGAAGTGATTTACGATATGCAGTCACTTTCAAGGCTCACAGAGGGTAAATTTGATCTTACTGTAGGCAGAATCAGCAGACTCTGGAATATCGGTGAAGAAAACGAGAAAGTTCCTTCTGAAAAAGAGATAAAAGAAGCACTTAAAACTGTCGGCACTGACAAGGTGCAGGCTCAGGGCCACACACTTACTGCCTCTGAGGGCACACTGCTTGACTTAGGTGCAATAGGCAAGGGCTTTGCCTGTGACCTGATTCATACCTATCTTCAGGAAACTGATATAAATGGTGCTGTTGTATCTGTAGGCGGCAGTATTGTAGCCTTTGGTGATTACAACAAAAAGGGCGACAAGTGGCGTATTGCAATAACTCATCCGAGACAAGCAGACGAATATCTCGGTATAATTTCACTTGATGAGGGCTTTGTGTCTACCTCAGGTGATTATGAACGCTACTTTGAAAAAGACGGAAAAAGATATCACCACATCCTTGACGCAACAACAGGCTACCCTTCAGAAAGCGGTCTTATCAGCGTTACGGTTGTTGCAGAAAGCGGAATTATGTCTGATGCTCTTTCAACAGCCTGCCTTCTCGTGGGTGCAGATAAAGCCGAGGAGCTTCTTCTGAAATATAACGCTTCGGGAATTCTTGTTGACGAAGAGCTTAATATAACCACAGTAGGTGAAATTGAATTTGAACAGCAGTAAAAAGAAAAGGCTGCCTCTTCTTAAAGGTGATATAGCTTTGATAGTCTGTCTGTGTTTTCTAATTGTGCTTTTGTTTGTGCCTTCTTTTGGCGTCACAGACGAAAAGCTCACCGCTGAAATTTATCTTAACGGTGAAATTGTGAAAACCGTCAGCCTTTCTGAAACAGAGGGCGAAGAAATAACAGTAGGCAACTGTGAGCTTCTTATTGAAAAAGACGGTGTGAGCTTCATTCATTCTGACTGCAGGGACAAGCTCTGCATAAAAAGAGGAAAGCTTAAGAGAAAGGGAGACACAATGGCGTGTGTGCCCGAAAAGGTTGTTGCAGTTATAAAGAGCGAAAACAAAGACGATTTCCATATTGCAACTTATTGAATACGAGACAGGGGACGGTTCTCTGTCTTATCACACCATCGGTAGCCTTTAAAAGAGAAGATAAAAAGACAGAGAACCGTCCCCTGTCTCGTTGAGGAAAACTATGAAAACAAACAAAACAGCCTTTCTCGGAATAATGGCAGCGCTCTCTTTGGTGCTTTCCTTCCTTGAAGGTATGCTGATACCTGATATACCCTTTCTGCCCGTCGGGGCAAAGCCGGGGCTTTCAAACGTTGTCACAATGCTTGTGGCTTCATATATGGGCTTTCCCGGAGCAATATGTATAACAATAATCAAGGGTGCTTTTGCCCTTATTACAAGAGGTGCAACAGCCTCTTTTATGAGCCTTTCGGGCGGTTTGCTCAGCACAGTTGTGCTTTGTCTGATAATTAAACTGAAGGATAAGCTTTTTTCCTTCATCGGCATCGGAATTATTTGTGCCGCTATGCACAACCTTGGTCAGCTTATGGCTGCAATGGCGGTGTCAGGCACATATTCACTTATAAATTATGCAAAATATCTTCTGATTTTTTCTCTCATAACGGGAAGTGTCACGGGCTTTATGCTGACGGTGCTTATGCCGAGGATTGAAAAAATCAACTTAAAGGAAAAATCAGTGTTAAAAAAATAAGGAGATGAATTCATGAGCAAAAAGACTCAGGGTGTTCTTTCTGCTGTCAGACGCGGTCGTGGCGGTGTAAGAGTTTCCCACAGCAAAAACACAGCTGAAATGCCTGTTGAAAGAATGCCCATACCTTCAAAGGTTGTAATTTCAATGCAGCAGCATATCGGTGTACCCTGTACTCCGCTTGTAAAAGTGGGTGACGTGGTAACAGTAGGTCAGAAAATCGGTGATTCAGACAAGTTCGTTTCTGCACCTATTCATGCAACAATTTCAGGTAAGGTAACTGCAGTAGGTGACATCAAGCTTGCAAACGGTATCATCACAAAGGGCGTTACTATTGAAAGTGACGGCGAAATGAAGATGTGCGAGGATATAAAGCCTCCTGTTGTTACAAACAAGGAAGAGCTTTGTGCAGCTGTCCGTGAATCAGGTCTTGTAGGTCTTGGCGGTGCAGGCTTCCCCACACACGTCAAGCTCAATGTGCCTGCCGATAAGAAAATTGACACTCTCATTATCAACGCTGCTGAGTGTGAGCCTTTCATTACAGTTGACTACCGTGAATGTATTGAAAATGCAGAAAATGTACTTAAGGGCGTTGAAGCTGTAAGAAAGATTCTCGGCATTGAGAAGGTTGTTATTGCTATTGAAGATAACAAGCCTAAGGTTTTTGAAATTATGAAGGAGATTGCTGACCGTGACAACGACATCGGTGACGCAATCAAGCTTATGACTCTTCGTTCACAGTATCCTCAGGGTGCTGAAAAAATGATGGTGCTTTCTGCAACAGGCAGAAAGGTGCCCCCCGGAAAGCTTCCTGCTGACGTTGGCTGCATCGTTATGAACGTTGCTTCAGTTGCTTTCATTGCAAGATATCTTGAAACAGGTAAGCCTCTTGTAAGCCGTTCAATCACAGTTGACGGCGGTGCAATCAAGGAGCCGAAGAATCTTCGTGTACCCATCGGTACAAACATTCAGGATATTATCGACTACTGCGGCGGCTTCAAGGCTGAACCCAGAAAGATTATTTCAGGCGGTCCTATGATGGGTATTGCAATCTGTGACACAAATGCTCCCATCTGCAAGCAGAACAATGCTCTTCTTGCTTTCGATGACAGAAAGGATCTTATCAAAACTGAGCGTGAGTGTATCCGTTGCGGCAGATGTGTTGATGTTTGTCCTATGAGCCTTATGCCCACTCTTATTGAAAGATATGCAAGAATCAAGGATGCCGAAAGATTACAGAATACAGGCATCGGTGTCTGCATGGAATGCGGTTCATGTGCTTATGCGTGTCCCTCAGGCAGACCTCTTGTTCAGTATATGAGACTTGCTAAGCAGGTTCTCAGAGAGGAGAGTGCAAAGAAATGAGTAAAAGATTAACAGTAAGTGCTTCACCTCACGTGCGTTCAAACGAAACAACAACAGGCATTATGCTTGACGTGATTATAGCACTCGTTCCCGCTCTCATTATGAGCGCAATATATTTCGGCACGAGAGCTCTTGTTCTCACAGCCGTAACAGTAGGCTCTGCAGTTCTTGCAGAATGGGTTTCAAGAAAGGTAATGAAGAGAAGCAACACTCTCGGTGACCTTTCAGCAGTTGTAACAGGACTTATTCTTGCCTTCAACCTTCCTGCAACTCTTCCCTTGTGGATGGCAGCAATCGGCAGTATTATTGCAATTGTGGTTGTTAAGCAGATGTTCGGCGGTATCGGTCAGAACTTCGTTAACCCTGCAATGACAGCAAGAATTATTCTTATGGTATCATTCCCCACAGCAATGGCAAAGTGGATTGTACCCTTCGAGAATGCGTGGAGTGCAGATGCAGTAACCTCAGCTACACCGATGGCAACTCTTGCTTCTGCAAAGGGCGGTGACCTTTCAGTGGTGGCTGATGCACTTCCCACACTTACAGATATGCTTCTCGGCAAGCACGGTGGCTCAATGGGTGAGGTTTGCTCAATTGCTCTTATCTGCGGCGGTCTTTACCTTATTATGAGAAGGGTTATTTCTCCCATCATTCCCGTTGCATTTATCGGAACAGTTGCTGTTACAATGTTCCTTTACAGCGGCTTCAATCTCGAATATACAGCTTATCAGCTTCTTGGCGGCGGTCTTATGCTTGGAGCCTTCTTTATGGCAACAGACTACACAACCTGTCCCATCAACAAAAAGGGCAAGCTTATTTTCGGTATCGGCTGCGGTCTTATCACCTTTGTAATCAGAGTGTTCGGTGCTCTTCCCGAAGGTGTTTCATTCTCAATTATTCTTATGAACATTTTTGTTCCTCATATCGAAAATCTCTGTGCTTCAAAGCCTTTCGGCACACTTAAAGAGAAGAAGGCAAAAAAGGAGGCAAAAGCATGAAAAAGATGACTCCAAAAGCAATTCTCGTTCCTGCACTTGCTCTTCTTATTATCTGCCTTGTTGCAACAACACTTCTTGCAGGAACAAACCTTATAACAAAAGATAAAATTGCTCAGAACGCAGTAGAAAAAGAAAACGCAAGCCGTATGGTGGTTCTTCCCGAGGCTTCTGACTTTTCAGAGGTAAAAACTCTTGAAAGTGAAATTACCTACTGTGAAGCTCTTGCAGAAGACGGTACAAAAATCGGTTATGTTTTCACCTCAGGTGCAAAGGGCTACGGCGGTACAGTAGGCGTTATGATCGGCGTTGACAACGACGGTGTAATCACAGGTATTGAAATTCTCTCACACGCTGAAACACCTGGCCTTGGTGCCAATGCAACAGGCGAGGCTTTCAAAAGCCGTTTCAACGGAAAATCAGGAGAGCTTACCGTTGATAAAAACTCAAACGACGGTCAGAACATTCAGGCAATCACAGCTGCAACAATCACATCAAAGGCAGTTGTAAGCGCAGTTAATGCGGCTCTCGCAGAATTTGAAGCAATCAAAGGAGGTGCAGAATAATGGCTAAATTAGGCAAAGAATTCTCAAAAGGTATCATTGCAGAAAACCCTGTTCTGCGTCTTGTTCTCGGTACATGTCCCACACTTGCAACAACAACCTCAGTTGAAAGTGCAATCGGTATGGGCCTTGCCGCTTCAATTGTTCTTGTTTGTTCAAACATTGCAATATCTGCGCTCCGTAAGGTTATTCCCGACAAGGTGCGTATTCCCGCATACATCGTAATTATTGCTTCATTCGTAACAATTGTTCAGATGGCAGTAAAGGCTTTCCTTCCTGCCCTTGATGAACAGCTCGGTGTTTATCTTCCCCTTATTGTTGTTAACTGTATTATCCTTGGCAGAGCGGAAGCTTTTGCAAGCAAGAATCCCGTTCTTGCTTCAGCACTTGACGGTCTCGGAATGGGCGTAGGCTTTACTGCTGCACTTTTCGTGATGGGTGCAATCAGAGAAATTCTCGGTGCAGGTACCTTCCTCGGTATGAGCGTACCCTTCCTTTCAGAAAATCCCATGCTCATCTTTATTCTTCCTCCGGGCGGCTTCTTCACCTACGGTCTTCTTATGGCTGTTGTCAACAGAATGGCTGAAAAGAAGGGCAAACCCAGAGCTGAGCTCAGAGGCTGTGAAGCTTGTCCTATGGCTCACAATTGTGCCCTCAACAGTGCAAATAAGAAAGAGGAGGCAGCTGAATAATGGAAATGACAAAAGGACTTTTAGCTATTCTTCTCACAGCTATTCTCACTAATAACTATATTCTTGCAAAGTTCCTTGGTATCTGCCCCTTCCTCGGCGTATCAAAGAAGCTTTCAACTGCAACAGGTATGAGTGCTGCCGTAATTTTCGTTATGGCTCTCGCAACTGCAGTAACTTATCCTATCAACAAGTTCCTTCTTGTTAGGTTTGATCTTGAATATCTTCAGACAATCGTATTTATCCTTGTAATTGCGGCTCTTGTACAGCTTGTTGAAATTATCCTCAAGAAATACATTCCTGCCCTTTACAATGCTCTCGGTATCTATCTTCCTCTTATCACAACCAACTGTGCAGTTCTCGGTGTTGTAATTCTTAATATTGACAGCAATTACAACTTTGCTGAATCAATGTTCAACTCAGTTGGTGCAGGTCTCGGGTTTATGCTCGCTATGGTAATGTTCTCAGGTATCCGTGAAAGAATGGAAGGTAACGATATTCCCAAGTTCCTTCAGGGACTTCCCATCACACTTGTTGCCGCTTCACTGGTAGCTGTATCCTTCCTCGGATTTACAGGTATCGTTGAAAACATTTTCGGTTAAGGAGGTAAATAACAATGACACAGATTTTAATTCCCGTAATCATTGTTGCAGCCATAGGTCTTATTGCAGGTCTTGGTCTTGCAATTGCCTCAATTGTGTTTGCTGTTCCCGTTGACGAAAAGGCAGTACAGGTGCGTGAGTGCCTTCCCGGTGCAAACTGCGGTGCCTGCGGTTATACAGGCTGTGACGGCTATGCTGCCGCTCTTTCAAAGGGTGAAACAACTGAATGTAATCTTTGTACTCCCGGCGGTAATGATGCTGCAAAAGCTATTGCTGCAGTAATGGGACTTGAAGCAGGCAATGTTACACCTATGGTTGCTGCTGTTATGTGTCAGGGCAACAGAATGAATGTAGAAGAAAAGCTTGACTACAACGGTGTTCATTCATGTAAAATTGCAATTCAGCTTTTCGGCGGTCCCAAAAACTGTGTTCACGGCTGTATCGGTTTCGGTGACTGCGTTGAGGTTTGTCCTTATGAAGCAATCTTCATCTGTGACGGTGTTGCAAGAATCAATCCCGATAAGTGCAAGGCTTGTAAGATGTGTATCAAGACCTGTCCCAGACAGCTTATTGACCTTTTCCCGCTTGATACAATGAAAGCTGCCGTGCTTTGCAAAAACCATGCAAAGGGTGCAGAAACAAGAAAACAGTGCAAGACAGGTTGTATCGGCTGTATGAAATGCGTTAAGGCTTGTGAATTCGGTGCAGTTACAGTTGAAAACTTCTGCGCAAAGGTTGATTATGACAAATGCACAGGCTGCGGTAAATGCCATGAGGTTTGTCCTGTAGGCTGTATTGACCTTTACAAAATCAGTAAGAACTGAGAATAAAAAAGTGAGAGGACTGTGAAAACAGTCCTCTTTTTGTATACGATTTAAATGAAGCTCTCGCTGTATTCGTTATAAAGCGTTGTGCGCTTTTTATTCACCGCCGCCAACTGAGCCGTCCCAGGTGTCAACTTCTGTTGCCTTCATTTCTTCTTCGTCAAACCAACGTGTTGTTACAGCCTTTGTTTCTGTGAAGAATCTGAATGCATCCTTACCGAGACAGTGGAGGTTACCGAAGAATGAGAGCTTGTGGCCTGTGAAGGGGAATACACCAACGGGTACGGGAATACCAACGTTAACGCCAACCATACCGCCGTCTGTTCTCTTAGCAAATTCTCTTGCATAGTAACCGCTCTGTGTGAAAATAACTGAGCCGTTTGCGAAGGGGTTGTCATTCATAATCTTGAGACCTTCTTCGAAAGTCTTAACTCTCTTGATGCAAAGAACAGGTCCGAAGATTTCCTGAGTACCAACTGTCATATCTTCAGTTACGTTGTCAAGAATTGTGGGTCCTACATAGAAGCCGTTTTCATAGCCTTCAACCTTAGCATCTCTACCGTCAAGAACGAGAGTTGCACCTTCTTCAATACCCTTGTTAATCCAGTTGATAACGTTTTCCTTGTGCTTAGCTGTTACAACGGGGCCGAGCTTTGATTCGGGAAGGTAAGCGGGTCCGAGTGTAAGCTCCTGAGCAAATTTCTTGAGAAGTGCCACAAGCTTGTCTGCAATGCCTTCCTGAGCAACAACAACGGGAAGAGCCATACATCTTTCGCCTGCACAACCGAATGATGAGTTGATGATACCTCTTGCTGATCTTTCAAGAGCAGCGTCATC
>JAZRJR010000041.1:0-18227 GCA_045645885.1 Acutalibacteraceae bacterium
AGTACATCCTGAGTGCCGAACACCTCGTGACAACAGCCGAAAGCCTTGATTTCAGGAAAAACTCTGTAAAGTGTTTTTACACAGAGCGTCATAGGATTAGTGTAATTGATAACCCACGCATCAGGTGAATATTTTTTGATATTCTCTGCAATTTCTTCAAACATAGGAAGAGTTCTCATAGCTCTGACAACACCGCCGGGGCCTGTTGTGTCACCTACTGACTGATAAATACCGTATTCCTCAGGAGCATGAACATCACTTTCCATTTCATCAAAGGTACCGGGAAGAATTGAAATGATTACAAAATCTGCTCCTGTGAGAGCTTCACCGATTGTTTCAACTGCCTTATATTCCCATTTTGATGTTGCGTCAAGAAGAGCATTGTATTTGTTACCGATAATTTCGTTAGCCTTTGCAGCTTCAAAGTCGATGTCATAAAGCTCAACTCTGCCGCTCATATCACCTGCAGTTGCAAGGTCGCTCATAAGTCGCCACGCCCAGCCTCTTGAGCCTCCGCCGATGTAGGCAATTTTTACGTCTTCTGCTTTGTTGTCAATATATTTCATAAATACACCTCATTACTGATGATTAAAAATTCTTTCGGCAGTATATGTGCCGTCTTCTTTAATATTGAGCACTGTGCAGCCCTGAATCCATTCGTTTTCGGGAGCATCAAACTTGCTCTGCATATTGTATGCGCCGTAGCCTGAGGGCTGAATATATGAGAGAAGAATATCCTCACACATAACGCCAAAGTCATTTACGTGGTCATGGCCGAAGTAGACAGCCTGAGCACTGCCCTTTTCCTTCATAGCATCGAAAAGACCTGAGTCAAAGCCTGATTCACATACGCCTTCTCTCTTCTCACCGTAAAGGAAATCTTCTTCGGTGTATTCTTTTTCAGTCTGATAAATAGGAATGTGCACAACAGTTACTGACTTGAACTTGCCGTATTCAGCGGTGAGAGCATCGTGCTTTTCCTTGTACCATTCAACCTGAGATCTCTTTACACCGTCGTAAACATCATCTTTGTCTGTTATGCCGTAATCCAGCTTTGTTTCAGCATCCATATAGTCACCTGAGTCCATAAGGAAGAAAACCTCTCTCAGTGTACCGTCAGAATTGAGGATATTTATTGCAGTGTTACCGAAGCCCCAGACAAAAACGTTGTTGTTTTCTTTTACGAGGCAGTGCTCGTATGAAGAAAAGAGCTCAATAACCTTTGCTCTGTCATATGACATAAAGCCGTCACCCTCGTGGTTGCCGAGTACGGTTGCCCAGTATACACCAAGATTTTCAAAAAGCTCAGCAAGCTGAACATTTCTCTTTTTATTAAAGCCGTATGTAACATTGTCACCGCCTAAGATTACAAGGTCGGGCTTCTGTTCGGTAATATTTTTAATCATATAAGTAAGTGTGATGTTGTCAAGCTCTTTGTCACCTTTAAGGTGTGTATCGGTGAACATAAGAACCTTGAATTCGTCATCACTGTTCTTTTTAATAGTAACGCTGTCATCTGTTCCAGAAACAATTTCTACATCGTTTTCAAGTTTTGTTACTGATGAAATATCATAAGCAAGACCTTGTGAGCTTTTATAAATCACAAAACCTCCGGCACCCATTGCAGCTACAAGTATGATTGCAATAATTGCAACGACAATTTTTTTACCTTTTTTCACGCATATCATTCCTTTATAATTATTTGACTATATGATACATCTAATTTGTTATGTTTTCCTTAATTATTTTGATATGTTTCTTTATATTTCTTGACTTTTTTGATATGCAATGATATTATCGAAAAAGAAAGAAGGTGCAAGATGTGAGCAACATAAAATTTGATCCTGACGAAAGCTTTTATTTTCACCGCGGCATGAGTAAACGTGTAGCAGAAACAGGCGCTTCGTGGCCTCATTATCACTCTCTTTATGAAATATATTTTCTTGAAGAAGGAAACTGCACCTACATCATAGATGACAAGGTCTATAACGTTCAGTCAGGTGACATTGTGATTATCCCTGACGGCATAATTCACCACACCAAATATGACAACATAAAGCATTCGAGAATACTTATTAATTGCACATGCAAGTACATACCTGCCTTTCTGCAGTCTGATATTTCACACGAAAATTACCTTTACAGAAATCCTCTTATAGCTGAAGAAGTCAGAAAAATTCTTGAAAAAATTGAAAACGAATATAATCTCAAAGACTCATTTTCTGACGAGATTATCTCCTGCCACACTCAAGCACTGTTTTATCTGCTTATGCGAAACAACGAATACTGCATCGACATCGATGACGGAAACAGACTGATTGAGCAGGCGGTAGCATATATAAAAGAAAATTTTGCCTCAGACATAACCCTCTCCTCTCTTGCAAAAAAGTTTTCGGTAAGCCCCGAACATTTTTCAAGACTTTTCAAAAAAGAAACAGGTCTTGGCTTTTCGAAATATCTTAACTCCTTAAGATTGCAGTATGCCGAACAGCTTCTCAGGAGTGCAGACGGTCAGAACATAACTAAGGTTGCAGAAATCTGCGGTTTTGATGACAGCAACTATTTTTCAAAAAAGTTCAAAGAGGTTTACGGTGTTTCTCCAAAAAAGGTGCAGAAGAAAGGTTAAATGAAAGCTTTATTCCTGCAACGATTTGATAATACCTCACGTCATATCAAAAAAGTAAAGAAATCACTGTTAATTTATCAAAATATTCAAGGAAAACGTAACAAAACAGATGTACAATAAAAAACAATATAGCGTTTAAAGCAAAGGAGCTGTAACTATGGCACATTTTATTTATTCAGCATTCTGCGATGAATCGGGCGAAACAACTATCGGCGGACAGATGAAGGCCTGTAAGCTGAACGGCATTACACATATGGAGCTTCGTGGCTTCGGCAAGGCTCTCAACATCAACAATCTTTCAACAAAGCAGGCAAAAGAAATGAAAGCTGAAATTGACCGTGAGGGAATGAAGGTTTCTTCAATCGGCTCAGGCTACGGCAAAATCAACATCAAAGAGGACTTTGCACCTCATTTTGAAGCCTACAAGAACACTATCGAAGTTGCAAAAATTCTTGATGCAAAATATATCAGAATTTTCAGCTTCTATTTCAGCGAGAGCGACTCTTATGAAGAATACAGAGATGAGGTTATCCGCAGAGTAAAGGCTATGACCGACTATGCAAATGAAAACGGAATTATCCCCTGCCACGAAAACGAAAAAGGCATATACGGTGACAATGCTGAACGCTGTCTTGATATTCTCAGCTCCTGTGACGGAAAGCTTAAGGCTGTTTTTGACCCCGCTAACTTTGTACAGTGCGGTGTGGATACTCTCAAGGCTTATGAACTTCTTGAAGATTACATCGAATATTTCCACATCAAGGATGCTCTTTACGAAAACTCCGATGTTGTTCCCGCAGGCGAGGGTGACGGAAATGTAGCAGAAATTCTCAGAAGATTTGACACACACAAGAAAACTGTTGTTCTTTCACTTGAGCCTCACCTTAAAGTATTTGAAGGTCTCGGAAAGCTGGAAGCAGTAGTTAACAGCGTAAGAAAAATCAAGGTCAACACTTACAGCAGCCACGCTGAATCATTCAAGGCTGCTGCTGACGCTATGTACAGTATCGTAAACAAGATTCACCCCATCCGCTTCGGCATTATAGGTATGGGTAATATGGGTACTTCTCACGCCAGAAGCTTTCTTGCAGGAAAGATAAGAGGAATGAGAATAACAGCTGTTGCTGACAGTGATCCCGAAAAGCTCAACTGGTCAAAAAAAAATCTCCCCACGGCAAAAATCTTCAATTCAGCTGAAGAGCTTATAGAAAGCGGAGAAGTTGACGCAGTTATTATCTGTACTCCCCACTATTCACATCCTGAGCTTGTAATAAAATCACTTGAAAACGGTCTTCACGTTGTTTCTGAAAAGCCTGCAGGTGTTTATACAAAGCAGGTTCGTGAAATGAATGAATTCGCTGAAAAGCAGGATAAAACCTTTGCTATGATGTTCAACCAGAGAACGAACTGTGTTTACAGAAAGATAAAAGAAATTGTTGACAGCAAAAAATACGGTGACATCCGCCGTGTAAACTGGATTATTACCGACTGGTACCGTACTCAGGCTTATTATAATTCAGGCGGATGGAGAGCTACCTGGGTTGGTGAAGGCGGTGGTGTTCTTCTCAACCAGTCTCCTCATCAGCTCGACTTATGGCAATGGATCTGCGGAATGCCCACAAAGGTAAGAGCTTTCTGTCACGAGGGCAAGTGGCACGATGTTGAAATTGAAGACGACGTCACCATTTATGCTGAATACGAAAACGGTGCAACCGGTGTTTTTGTAACCTCAACAGGTGATTTCCCCGGCTCAAACAGACTTGAAATTACAATGGATAAAGCAAAGCTTATCTGTGAAAAGGGTGAAAAAATCACTCTCTTTGAGCTTGAAGAAGGTCTTGCAGATAACATTGCAAACTGTGAAAACGGCTTTGCAAGTATTCCCTACAAGGAAGTTGAGGTTGAAACTGACGGCATCAATGATCAACACTGCGGTGTACTCAATGCCTTCTCAGACCATATTCTTTACGGCACACCTCTTGTTGCCGAGGGCACAGAAGGTATAAACGGTCTGATGATTTCAAATGCAGCTCACCTTTCAAGCTGGACAAACGAAACTGTTAATCTGCCTGTAGACGAGGAGAAATTCTATTCTCTTCTTATGGAAAAAGCAGCTTTATCAAAGAAAAAGGAAAATGTTATTTCAAAAGTTCAGGAAGATATGAGCAGTACTTTTTAAGGAAGTGAAAGCATGAAAGTTTCAGTAGTAGGTTGCGGTGCTATTTCACGCAATCACCTGAGAGTTCTGAAAAGCCTTAAAGACATAGAGATTTCATCTGTGGTGGATATAGAAAAAGACCGTGCTGATACAGCTGCAAAAAAGCACGGCTGCAAGGCTTATTATGATTTTGAAACTATGCTCAGAGAAGACGAGCCTGACTGTATTCATATCTGTACCCCACACTATCTTCATGTACCTATGGCAGTTGCCGCTTTGAAAAAGGGTATTCATGTTCTGTGCGAAAAGCCTTGTGCCATATCTGAAGAAGGACTTTCAGAGCTTCGCAAGGCACAGGATGAAAGCAGCGCAAGCTTCGGTGTATGCTTTCAGAACAGATATATTGAATCAGTAAACGCCGTAAAAGATATTATTGATAAAAAGATTTTCGGCAAGGTTGAAGCGGTAAGAGCCTTTGTGCATTGGAGCCGTGATGAAAATTATTACAGCGACGACTGGCACGGTAAGCTTTCAAAAGAAGGCGGCGGGGTTACGGTAAATCAGGCTATACACACTCAGGATTTAATAAGATATCTTATCGGCAGTGATGTAGCCTCTGTGACCGCACACACCTTCAACGACCATCTTAAAGGTGTTATCGAGGTTGAAGATACTGTGAATGCATTATTTAACTATGAAAACGGGGTTACGGCACTTTTTAACGCCACTACCGCTTTTACGGATAACCGACCTTTTATGATTGAAATAATCTGTCAGAGAGCTACCCTGCGCATAGAGGGTGACAACGCTTATGTTATAATGCTCGGTAAGATAAAGCAGTTAAAGCTGAGAAAAATATCAGATTTCATCGGCAAAAGCTATTGGGGCAGCGGTCACGCTCCCCTCATCAAGGATTTTTATGACTGCATAAAAAAAGAAAAACGCTTTCCCATAGATGCCTATGAAGGCGGAAAAGCAGTTGAAGAATTTTTGGCAATTTATAAATCTTCAGAGTCAGGAGAAAAAGTATTTTTAAAATGAAACTGTTCGGTAAAAAAACAATGAAGCCTGTGCTTCAAAGCGCAGACTGTATCAGGAAAATCGAAAAACCTGTTCTTACAAAAAATGACATCCCTTATGAGGCTTCGCTGATTTTCAATGCAGGTGTGGCTAAATATAACGGAAAGTATGTTATGGTCTTCCGCAACGATTACGGACCTACGGAAAAGACCTATCCTAAGGTTAAATTCAGAACCTCCCTCGGTTTTGCAGAAAGCGATGACGGTATAAACTGGATTGTCAGCGAAAAGACCATTTTTGACAACAAAAATCTTTTACCCGAAGACGAAATCAAGAGACTTTATGATCCGAGAATTACTGTTATAGACGGAAAGCCTTATCTCTGTATGGCAATGGATACAAAGCACGGTGTGAGAGGCTGTATTGCTGAAATTGATGACAGCTTTGAAAACATAAACATTATCAGCGCTTCCGCTCCCGACAACCGCAACATGGTACTCTTTCCCGAAAAAATCGGCGGCAAGTATGTACGCCTCGAAAGGCCCTTCCCTGTTTATTCAAGAGGCGGAAAGGACAGATTTGACCTTTGGCTTTCAACCTCACCTGATCTTCTTTTCTGGGGCGAAACTGAGCTTGTTCTTGCGGTTGAAGATGTTCCGTATGCCAACGACAAAATCGGTCCTGCTGCACCGCCCATAAAAACCGACAAGGGTTGGCTTACAATTTTCCACGCAGTAGACAAAGACAAGAGAAGAGGAAAAAACGGTTGGGAAAGAACGTGGAAGAAAAGATACTGTGCAGGAATTATGCTTCTTGACCTTGATGATCCTACAAAAATCGTGGGCATGAGCAAGCTTCCGCTTATTGCTCCCGAAACCTATTACGAAACACAAAGTGGCTTCCGTCAGCACGTGATTTTCCCAGGCGGTATGATTCCCGAAGATAACGGAGAAGTAAAAATCTACTACGGTGCTTCAGACACAGTTGAATGTCTTGCTACTGCAAAGCTTGAAGACCTGATTGCACTTTGTACGGAGAAACGCAAATAAAAAAATTTTCACAGCACTTGCCACTGGGCAGGTGCTGTTTTTCCTATAAAACAGCAACCGCCGAGGATTTCTCCCCGACGGTTGTTATGTCAATTAAAACTTAAACAGATTCTTGAACCAATCAATAATGCTCTGGAAGAATGCCTTGATCTTACCGAAGAAGCTGTTGTCTGCCTTTTCATTCCAATCGTGACCGCAGTGGTCACAAATCTTATTGCCGTCAGCATCAGGATGGTTACCTGTAGCTGCGATTGATCTTGTTTCACTCTTGCCGCAAGCACATGTTCTTGTTTCAACACCCTTGTCAACACAAGTAGCAGCCTTTGTTACTGTCCATGAACCGAACTTATGACCCAATGCTGCAACAGAGCGTGTTTCAGGCTTATTGCCGCAAACTGTGCAGTTACGAGCTTCTTCACCCTTGCCTTCACAAGTGGGTGCCTTTGTCTGTGACCAACCGCTCATCTTGTGACCCTGTGCAGTAATTGTAGCACCGCCTGATACCTTGAAGCCACATTCCTTACAGAGAACTGCATCTTCAACACCGTCTTCTGTACATGTAGCAGCCTTACCGGGAACAGTGATTGTTTCAAGGTCTGCAGCTAAGTGATCCTTATCGCACTTAGCGAAGAAGGGAAGAACACCTGCTTCTCTTACAAGGTTAAGTGTTCCGGGTACAAGACCTACCTTATAAGCATTGATGCTGTCCATATTGTTGGAAGCGATAACTGCATCATTTTCTGCGCTTGTGAAGTATTCCTGAACAGTGATTTCGGTAAACTTGCCTGTTGCATAGTTATCAATATAAAGCTCTGATTTAACTGTGTCAGGGAAAATAGCGTCAACGATGTGTTCTGAAGCCTTGATGAGTGCTTCAGTTACAGATACGTTTGCTGCAACGTCTTTTGTCTTTTCCTTTGTTTCGAAGAGACGAAGGAAGCCGTCAAGGTCACCTTCAAGACCGTCGTCGAAGAGGAAGCCTATTACAAGGTTGCCGTCAAATGCGAATTCTTTGCTTGCGCAGTTGGAAGCGAGTGAACCGAGAGGAAGAAGTGCGTTTGCTACTGCAGAAATCTTATCGATTGTATCTGTGTAGTTGTTGTTACAAGCGATTACAATACCGTTAAGAAGAGCATATGCTCTGTTTGTAAGAGCTGTGAGTGTTTCCATCCATGTTGCACCCTTAGCAACCTTGAGCTCGAATGCAACTGTAGGCATTTCGATGCCTGTTTCTGTAGCGATTGTAGCGAGTGCTTCGTTAGCGATTGAGTTAACGAGTGCTACACCCTTGACTGCTGCTTCATAGATAACATCTACAAGCTTTGTCATAATGATGTCTTTACCTGCGCCGTCTGCAACTGCAGCTGCATCGGTCTTTTCAGGAACAGTAAGAGCGAAGTCAAAGCCTGCCTCAGCAACAGCTTCGTTAAGTGCGGGAATGCATTCTGCAAGAGCGTAGTCAGCAACTGCTACTGCCATTGCGTCAAGGTTTGTGAGATCGCCGATAAGAGCGTGAATTTCTGCGATAAGTTCATTATCGCCTGTATCAACAAGGTCAAGACCGAGAGTGATAACAGTTACCCAAAGAGCTTCTACTGAGGAGAAGTCAAGTGCATAGAGAAGGTCAAGATCGAATGAGCCGAGAAGAGCTGACATATCAATGCCTGCCTGACCGAGAAGTGCTTCAACCTCAGGGTCTGTCATAATAGCTTCAGCGGAAGCCATCATATCGTTAGCAGTTGCACAGATCTTTTCAAGGTTTGATGTGAACTTGTCGTTCATGCCTTCTTCAAGAGCGAGCTTCTGCATACCTGCATCACTCACAAGCATATCAACAAGGTCATAGAGTACACGGTTAGCCTGACCTACAACACCGTTATATGCGTCATAGTTAGCTGTGAAATCAAGGAGACCCTGATCAATAATGAAATCTGTGTCAAGGAATTCAAGAAGCTCCTTAGCACCTGAAGCGTCAATACCCTTGCCGCCTGAAATGCCGTCAACAACAACTGTTGCTACGGGGTTATCAATTGTTGTACCGATTGCCGATGTAGCAGCTGAATCAACAATGCTCTGAACCGTATTAGCCATTGTACCGCTGAGAGTAGCCTTAACTGAATCAACCTTAACCTGACAGATAAATTCATCTTCTGTTGACCATCCGTTGTATGAAAGAACAACGTCAATTGCATCAAGTTTAACATCAATAGCAAAGGGCAGAGCTGCCACAGCACTTTCAAGAGCTGACTGAGCTATAGGAAGAGCCTGAGCTTCTGCAAATTCTTCGATTTCCTTGAATGTTACAACGAGAGGAATACCAACAACCTTGTCACCCTGCTTGATTGTAACGCCGAATGAATTATTGAGAGCTTTTGCATTAGCATCTGTCATAAGTGCTGCAAATTCAGCAGGAATTTCTGTGCCTGAGAATTCCATTGTGTCACCGATGAGAGACTGATTCTTAGCTGTTGCATAAGTAAGAACCTGAACTGCATCTGCTGAAGTGGGATAGTAAACCTGAACCTCTTCGTCAGTATTTACACCTGTGTAAATTGTTGCTGTGGGGAATTCAAAGTCAACAACTGTTTCCCATGTAAGAGCCTTAGCTGCTGTTGTGTAGTTGCCTTCTGCATCAGCTGTAAGTGTTACCTGATAGTAATTTTCGCCATCCTGATAGTAAAGCTGTCCGCCTGAAATTTCAGCGAGGAGAGCAAGGTCTGTATAAGTCTCAGCAAATGAAGCAGGAAGAGCTGCATCTGCACCAATCACTGCCTTCTGACCGAGGGCTGTCTTAAGAAGTGTACGAACTACTGTATCAAGAAGATAGTTGTAGTATGTGTCAAGCTTAACTTCGTTGTCTTCTTCTGCAAGAGCTACGAAGTTCTTAACAAGTGTGTAGATATCTGTTGTGCGAAGGTCGTATGTTTTAAGCTCTGCGATAGCTTCTGCTGAAAGAATACCGTTCTTTTCACAAAGACCTACGAACCAACCGAGGATACCGTTGTTGAGAGTATCATCAAATGTTTCACCTTCGGGGATTGTGTAGTTCATCTGATCTGCAACCCACTTAGTGAACTTTGCCTGAATGTCGTTACCAACAAGGTAATCAATGTAGAAATCGTAAATAGCCTTTTCGTCTTCGTTTTCTGAAGTTTCAAATGTTTCGATGTAGTCGCCTACCTTACCGTAGTCAAATACTTCTTCATCCCAACGGAAAACTCTGCCGAATTTTTCTGAGTTGTCAGCCATAAACTGGAACACACCATCAATAAAGCCGAGAGCTGAACCGGCTTCTGCACGTGTAATAAGGTTTGTAGCATCGAGCTCAGCGAATGTACCGCCAAGTTCCTTGAGGTAATCCTTGTAACCGATTACAGCGTCAAGTGAATCGATAGGACCGATTGCATCAGCAATAATATTGCCGAGAGCATCTTTACCAAGGAAAGCTTCAAATTCTTCAAAGCCTCCGTTTGCGATAACACCTGCAACAATGTCATCCTGAACATCTGCTGAGTACTTTGCGATTTCTCTGTCAACCCAATCAAGGATGAGAGATGCAATCTGTTCTTCTGTCATGTCTGCGATGTATTCCTTGTTATCAGCGGCAACTGCTGCTCTGTCATAAGCAGGTTCAGCCGCAAATGAAGCGAAAGGCATTACACCGATAAGCATAATGATTGAAAGGATAATTGCTAAAGTTTTTTTCATGATTTGTTTCCTCCTTAAATATTTTTTGTGGTCATTAGCGACCCTTTCGTCAAATATTATATGCCCCAAAAATTTCTTTTACAAGAAACAAACCCCTTCAAACCGTCAAAAAATAGACAGTTGAAGAGGTTTTGTCCCACCGATATCAAATATCAAATTTGTGATCCGGAAATAAGTAATCCCAGATATGAATTGTTCTTATAACATCTCTGTAAACCTTGTCAGAATGGTATTCTAAAAAATCAGTTTTCATCACAGCCATATAACCAATATAAAACAAATTGAACCGTTCATGATTCCTTCTTATAAATTTCTCGCTAAAATACATCGGAATGGTTTTTGCAACATTTTTAAACGCAAAACTAAGAATATCATTATCAAAACTGAATCGATATTCTCTGTTGAACAAACAGGCAAAAAGCTCAAAATCATCCTCAGTGAAAATCAGGTTTCTTTTTTTGCAAACTTCTTTTGCACCTTGTTTACCTGCTTTCAGGAACACACCAATCTGCTCTATATAAAGTGCAATAATATAGTCACGAGCATAATTCCTGAATTCTTCGATATTCTGAAAATAAAGATAAAAGGTTGCTCTTGAAACATCTGCTTCATCAGTAAGTGAGCTTACTGTAATTTTCTTCTCATCCATCCTTTTCAAAAGCCTGCAATACGCCTTTCTCAGACGACGGTGGGTTTTGGTGTTCAGAATTTCAGTTGTTGCTGATTTTTCCAAGCTTCCACCTCCATCTCAAATATATCCATAGTAATAATAATAGTTTTCAGATTAAGCTTACCTTTAGAGTGAAGGTTTGAAAAGATAGGAACAATATTGCCGTTCAAAAAGAAGGTTGCTCCGAAATCTGCAGCTTCATCATCGGCACCGATTCTCTTGGAGACTTTAACAATAAGCTCGTGAGCCTTAACATAAAGCATCTCAATTACCTTGGCATTTTCAAATTCGATCGAATGATTCAGAAGTATAGCATCCTTTGCAAAGAAAAGCTTATTATCTCTTTTTGCACCGCTTTTCATAAGAATCCATATAGCTTCTTTAACAGTAAGATTCTTTTCAAAAAATATTCTTACTATAAGATTTTCACATCTTTCCATAAAACCGTCAACAAGGTGTTCATATACATCATATATGTCTTTATAATTACGATAGAATGTGCTTTTGCCGACACCGGCTATTTTTATAAGTTGAGCAATCGTAATATCTTCAATTTTCATTTTCTTCTTGAGGCACTCTACTAATGCCTCTTCAATTTTTTCAGTTGCAGGAATTTTTTCATTTGTTTCCATTTTTGAGGCACTCCCCCTCCAAAGCTTGTTTACTTTATATTAATATATTACTATTATTTCAAACAAAAGTCAATGATTTGTCACATAACTTCTGCACAACTGAAGGTACAAACAGCAACCGCCGAGGATTTCTCCCCGACGGTAAAAATTCATTGTTTTATTAATCAGGATATACAACTGTTCTGCCTGTAAATAATTCTATCACAGAATGCCATAGCTTCATACAGATTTCCTGAGCCTTACCCTTGACTGCAAGCTCCAGAGCAATTCTGGTGGAATATTTATCTCCGTTATCCCTTGCAGTTTTTATGTAACCGAAGTCAAAAATATCATAAAGACGCTCTACTCTTGTCTCGTATTTTGAGGTATCCTTTTCGTCAATTTCAACTACACGGTAACCGTACTGTGTTGTATAGGCAACTCCCTTATAACGTGTCATCGGAGAAGTGTAAATATCAATATTCTGATTTCTTACACCGAAAGCATTTGTGTGGTCGTGGCCTGTAAACATTGCGAGCACATCACCTGTTTCAACCAAAGCATCAAACTGACCGTCATTGTAATAGCCGGGACAAGGCTTTTCGTTAAGCTTGCCGTAATTTACCTGTTCGGGATCAAACATATAATATTCATCTTCGTTGTAAATATGAGGAATTGCATAAGGCTTCTTTGAATCAACCTTTTTAAGAACATCATAAATTTCGGGAACAATTATATGCTGGAATACAACTGAGTTAACTGTTTCACCGCCGTTTTCTTTTTTAAGCTTTGCAGAAACCTTCTTGTACCATTCTATCTGTTCTGTTCTTACTCTGTCGTAATGTCTGGGGTCATCCTCGTCGTAGTCACCTGAGTCAAACACCCAGAGATTGAATTTGGTTTTGTCACTGTTGGAAGCAAGCACCGGAATATTGAATGTAGCGCAGTTTTTGAAATCTTCACTGCCGTCTGTAGATATTACACAAGAGAAGGTATTATAATATTCCATAATATCCTTTCTTGTCATCGGGCCTTTCTCTGCATCGTGATTACCGAAGGTTACAGCAACGGGAATCTTTCTTGATTCAAAAATATTCATCAGGGCATTGATAAGCTCTTTGGTTTTTTCGGGTTCCTCGTCAGGATGTGTATTATCACCTGTAAGCACAACAAGATCAGGCTTTTCAACATCGCAGGCTTCCCCGATCACCCATACCGAAGCATCAAAATGCTTGTCATAATTAAGATGAGGGTCAGCAATATGTAATATCTTAAGCTTGCCGTTTTCATCGAATCTTATTGTTTTATCGGTTTCACTCTGAGGGTCTGCAGGACTGTAATCTATATTTGTGTTTTTGGGATCAATTTCAAAAAAGATTATTGATGCTACAAAAAGAACAACCAACACTGCAAAAATAATGAGAAATACTATTTTCTTTGACATTTTTAATATCTCCTTATTAATTATAAATTTTACTTAATCGTTTTATACCTTAACTACAGGGGTAGACAGAATGCCCACCTCTTTAAGTCTGTATTCATAAGTCCATTTTTCTTCTTTTGTACGCCACGCGTCAGGTCCGTGCCAGTCAAGAGCGGCATCAGCGTTGTGAACAGCACCGAAGGAGTTGAATCTGTGTGTATAAAGCTTTAAATCCAGCTTATGCACACCCTTTGTCAGTCCTTTTATGCGAAGGGTGTTTGGTGAAAATACAATATTGCCTTTATCCTCACCGTCAACAAGCACCTTGACAAGTGCTCCTCTGTACTGTGGTATCATAACCTCTGTTTCGCCATTTTCAGCAATTATATCTCCTATATGGTACGTGATGTTTCCGCCATAGAAGGCAAGTCCTTGATTTACTATATCACCGAACCACAGCTTTTCGGGAAGTGCTGTAAGGAGTGTCCTTCTTCCTGTAATCTTAACTCCGAAATCACCGAGAAGATAGCACCATTCCGTATTTGTACGGTTGCCGAGAGGAAGCTTTACAGTGATAATATTTCTGCCTTTGACAATTTCGTGAAGGCATACTGTCTTTATTGATTTATCCACATACCAGCCTGTTATATCACTGCTTACCGGCTTTCCGTTAAGGGTAATTTCTGCCTTTTCAGCATCCTCCAGAGCAAGTACAGGATTTTTGATGTCAACATCTGAATCAACAGTAAATTTCAGGGTAATTGTATGCTCAGGCTCCTCAGGAGGTATAACCCAGGGTTGAGCAACCGAACCGTTTCTCTCTTTAAGACCTGCAATTTTTCTTGCAACATTGTCTACTCTGAGAATTTCTTCTTCAGGTAAAAACTCACCGTCATCAACGCAGAACTCACACATATCGAGAAGAAGAACATTCTTTTCATCAAGGGTATAGGGCACCTCTGATAAGGTGCTTATACATTGAAGCTCTTTTTCATTTTCAGAAAAACCGTCTTCATTTTTGCCGTTTTCGATTTTCAGAAGCAGACTGTCATAATCAAACATTTTCTTTCTTATTACAGTATTTCCGCCCTGATAATCAACATCTGCAGGATAAGTTTCACCTGTAAGTGTATCGTATACGGTAATTTTCTTTTCACCGCCAAGTATGATTCTCAGATTTTTGCTGCGGAACACATCTTTGTTATAGGGCTCACAGCAATGAGAAATAAAGAGCCATTCACAGTCATTATCCTCACGAAGCTGATATATGAAATCGTCGGTAAGCTTTCCGTCAGCATAACGCAGAGTTACTGTTCTGTTATCTTCAAGTGCAGAAAGAAGCCTTGCTCTGTCAAATGAGATGCAAACTGACTTTTCATAAAGCTTTCTGCCTCTGTCTGATGTAACAGCATTTTCATGAACAGGGGCATTACCCATAAATATAAGCTTACCGCCTTGATTTTGGAATTGTTCAAGTCTCTCAAGAGTAGACGAGCGCAGAGTTTCACAATCAGGCACAACAATGGCATCGTATTCCATTCTGCCTACCTTAAGAGGATTTGAGCCTTCTTCGCACAAAGACGGAAGAAGTGACTCACAGATAAAATCAAAATCTATGCTGCCCTTAATAAGCCACTCTGTGATATCCTTGAACTTTTTATCCATAGTTTCACGGATAAGATCGGATTTATCATTAGGTCCCCAATGAAGCCAATAGCTTTCAACGGGATGAATAACGCCTACATTAACCACAGGCTTACCTCTTGTAAGAGCCGTATTGACTCTTGCAAAATGGTTTTCTATGTAGGGATATTCCTTGTACCAGGGAGACTGATAATGTATTGAAGCAGGATAGTCACGCTTTGCCTCACCTGCCATTGACACCCATGAAAGATGAGGAACACGGACAGTTACGCCTAAAGCTGCCTGCCAGTCACCCTGAAGCTTGTGACCTCTGAAGTCATAATCCCAACCCGTTACACCGTAAAGCTCGGAGAGAACACCCTCATAGCCGAACTGATGCGCTGCAGACTGGGCCTGCTTTGCCGTTGTGAATTCATAACGGTTACAAAGCATATCAATACCCGGTATATCAAAGCTTCTGTAGGAGCGCATTGCTTCACCAAGAGCAGTTGTCTGACTTTTAAGTGAAGGCTCGTCCAACATATGACCCGTAAGTGCAATTCCGTTTTTTCTGCACCATGCACCTACCGTATCGGCAAAAGCACATGAGAAACGCTCTGCAATATGGTCGTGATAGTGGTAACGGTGTATGCTTACCTGTCCGTCCTTTAAATCCCAGAAAAGCTCAGGAAGATTTTCAAGAATATCATCACCGTACATTTCCTTGTAGGTTTCGGCTAAATCGTCAGTCCACGGAAGTCTTACATCGTCCTTATCGGAAGAGTTATTCAAGCACTGCTTTCGTGAAAACTGAGGCTCATCGGTGAAAATGGCAGGAATGGCATCACCGAAGTCCTCACCTACTGTTTCCTTATATCTCTCGTGAGTAATCTCAATGAATTTTTCAATTGCTTTCTTATTTAGAGTATCAACATAAGTCTGATTGTTATATCTGCTCCAGGGCACAGCGACTGCCATATATGCGTACCACTTATCACCCTCGGCTTCTGTGTCTTTTTCTATGCGCTTGTATGAACTGAGAAAGCCCTCATCATCAAGCTTAACATCATATGCAGCTATGAATCTGCTTCCGTCTTCAGCCATATGAGCATATTTCTCAGTATAGTTTTGGCTGCTGAAAACCAGAAATCTTGAGCGGTATTCAGGATTCTCCGTTACAAGACCGCCTGCAAAGCCTGACGGCCATCTGTCCTCATCATAAAGCCAGGAGAGCATATTTTCTTCCTTTGCTTTTTCCACGCAGCACTTGATTATATCCATATATTCATCTGAAAGATATGGCGTTACAAGGCCTGTTCTTACGTGCATATGAAAGCCGCCAAGACCCATTTCTTTAAAAATTTCAATCTGTCGGCAAAGCTCATCTTTTTGGAGCTCACAGTTCCACGCCCAGAAGGGTGTACCTCTGTATTCACTTGTAGGATTTCTGAAAAGCTCATCAGAGAGCTTTTTTTCTGAGTTCTTCTTATAAAGCATACGTATCACCCTTTTTATTTAAGTGTAAATTCAGCATCGTTATCTGAAAAGCCCTTATTGTTTCCGACAGTGTCAAGAAGCATAGTTCTCAGATCAACCTTTACGACATCCTTACTGAGCTTCGGCTCTATTTTTTTAAGCACAAACGAAGCTCTCGAAAGAATACCCGCAAGGAAATTATATCCCGCTGTACCTTCAACATAAGGTCCGTCACCCCTGAATATGCTTACACCGACCTCACCCACAAAATCAGTGAACTTTTTCCTGTCGAATTCTTTATCTCTTTTTATGAAGAAAAGACGCTTGACTGTTCCTATAGTAATTTTGTCAAATTTCTTTCTTGCAAAAGCCTTCAGGTGCTTAACGATTCCCTTTCCGCCGCCCAGTGCACCGCGCACTCTTGCAACAACGGCAGAAGCAAAATGATTATCAAAATACTCCTGAGGTGTAAGTCCCTTCAGATCCCAGCCGAAATCGGGAACACCCAATGAACTGACTTTAAGAACAGAGCTTTCATCAACTGTGATTTTTCTGTATTTTCCCGGACTTCCCACAAGACAGGCTGTACAGATGTCAATAAGTCTGTTGCCTTTTTCTGAGTGAAACTCGTTTATGCTCTGAATATGCATATGACCTGTAAGAACAAGCTCAACACCGTTATCGGCAAGGAAGGACGCAACCTCTCGCCAATCCTTTATTTTTGCATCACCGACCAGATCAAAAACAGGTACGGGAGGGATAATGGGATAATGGCAGATTGCAAAAACATCACAGCCGTCTACTTTTGCCTTGTCAAGCTGCTCTTTTGCCCACGCCATAAGTCTGTCGTCCATTGTGCCCTTCGGCTGATTTTTGCTGTCACAGTGAATGGCAAGCATTCTGATTCCGTCAGCAATTTCTGCCATATAGGAATGTGTGGATTCGTCAAAAGCTATAGCGTCACCGTAGCCGAAATCACGGTACATATCGCAAAGCTCATCATAGTCCGTTCCCTCCACAGGCTTACAACCGTCATCCTTTAATATGTAGGCTGAATCGTTATAGTCGTGTCCTGCAGTTATAACATAAACCTTTTTTCCGCTTTCCTTAAGCTTATACAGCTCTTTTATGAAGCTGTTATGACTTTCTTTTTCACCGTTTTTTACAAGGTCACCGGGAATAATAACAATATCTGTTTCTTTATCCTCTGTGATTTTTTCAAAGACACTGCTTACAATTGAATGGCTTTCCTTCACAAAATACTGCTCGGTCACCATATTTTTTTCAAAGGCTTCTCCGCCGGCACCTAATTTGTTTTCAAAATAGTGGGTATCTGTTACAAGATAAAAGCTGATAGGCTTCATACTAATACTCCTTAAATCATTGTTTTCTTTGTTTACAGTTATCTCTTCTTAAATTTATTCTCCCGTCAAGGAACAGAAATCAATATAAACACCGGCTGTCCACCCCATCATAGCAGGAGTTTCATATTCTTTATTATGTGAAACGCCACCCGTTGTAACATCATATTTTTCCCATAATTTTTCGGTTTCTTCAAAGACTTTTTCCACTAAACGCTTATATTTTTCAGCGATGCGAAGTGCTTCCTTGCGGTAGCCGTAACGCAAAAGCCCATGCACAACAACATATTGCAAGCAAGCCCATCCGTTGTGGTAGTCCCACTGCAAACCGTATAAATCCTCTCTTTTTTCACAGCAGGCAACACCGAACTCTGCTTCGATTTCAGATAATAATTCTACCGTGCGTTCAGCCTGCTCTTTAGTGCATACACCTGAAAATAATGGATAAAACTGTGCGGCCGATATAATATCAGCTTGCTTACCGACGGTAAAATTATAGTCA
>JAZRJR010000042.1:0-1700 GCA_045645885.1 Acutalibacteraceae bacterium
TCTGTTTTTGGGTAATCCCAATTCTTTTCATCACGGATTATAATCGCGTGAGGATTATCGTACTGAATAAGCTCGGCAGTACGGTTATTCTTGAGATGAATGATGGTAAACGTTGAATATGCAACACCGCGCACCGAACAAACGGGCAATGTTGCTGCGATTGTTTCAACACATTCTTCAAGTGACAAGCCCTCTGCGAGCATTGTTGATATAATTTTTGAGGTAAGCGTAGAAAGAATGCTGGCTTTTACCCCGCTTCCCAAACCGTCTGAAAGAACTATGACCATAGAGTCATCGCTGGGCTCAACTATATCAACGTGGTCTCCGCAAAGCTCTTCACCGTGATGATTTATACTTTTATATCCGATATCAGCACATAAATCATTCATTGGTTATTGACTCCTTCAGCTTTGCAAGAGCAATTTTTGTTTCTGCGGCTGTTTCACCGAGAAGTGAAGCAATTTCCTGAACGATACGCATCTGCTTTTCAACAACCTTGTCCGCAACCTCAACGGTCTGCTTACTGATGTTGTCCTTTCTTTCCTTCGCGTACTGTTCATCCGTTACATCACGCATAATTCCGACAAGCAGTCTTGAATCACGGTCGTAAACGATTGTCTGCTCGACATAACGCTTATATTCAGCAAGGTATACACGCTCGTTGCGGATTTCCCTGCCTGTATCGCGAACCTTCATAAACGGAACAGGATCAAGAATTCTGATAACCTGAGTTCCGAGAACATCGGATGCATAACGGATATTCATAATCTCTCTTGCAGCCTTGTTGATCTGCTGAACCTCGAGCTGATCGTTAAGAACAATAAGTCCGTTAGGAGAGCTGTTAACGATTGTATCAGAGAAGCTTTCTGCCTTATCCTTAAGGAACGGAAGGCACATTGAGCTTTCCGCTTTACCCTGAATGATCGCGATTGCTTTTTCTCGGCAGGTGTTGTAACCGCATGAACCGCAGTTAAGCTCCTGTGAGGGCTTGAATTTACCCATCTGACGAAGAGCACTGTTGATTTCCTGCTCTGAAGGTACAGGTGAACGCTGTTCGATAAACTCAAAATGCTTTTTCAATTCAATTGCCTTCGGCTGTGAAACCTCGAAATCCTTTGCACCTGCGTATTTTGCGATAGTGATATAATCCTTGACTGTTTCAGTATGGTGATACTTTTCCATAACCGGACCGCCCATACAGCTGCCGACACAGGCTGACATTTCGATAAAGCAGTTATGAATCTTTCCGCTTTCAATGTCTTTGAGTGCGGCAATACAGTTTTCAACACCGTCAAGAGCGAGATATGTATATCCCGGATTTTCGTGAGTCATTGTCTTAAGCACACCACCCGTTGTCGGGAAGAAGCGTGCACGTGAGCAGATGTCATTATCTGTTTCCTGCTCAATCTCAATATTTTCTGCTTTTAACCATTCGGTTAATTCTTCAAAAGTAAGAACTGCATCAACAATACCCTCATAATGCTCTGCTTCGTCTTTTTTCGCAACACAGGGACCGATAAATACAGTCTTTGCATTCTGATATCTCTGCTTGATATCGTTACAATGTGGCTGCAGCGGAGATACAACATCGGCAAGATATGGAAGAGGTGACGGATAGTGCTTCTGGATAAGAAGATTTATTGAGTGACAGCAGGAAGAAATGATAATATCTCTTTCTTCTTCGTCAATCATTCTTTCAT
>JAZRJR010000043.1:0-42908 GCA_045645885.1 Acutalibacteraceae bacterium
GGTGACTCAATTGCAGTTTATCCTCCCTTCTCACTTACTGACCAGATGACACAGACAGTTGTTGAGTGCTCAGAAAAGCTTGCTCTTGCACTCGGAACAAAGGGTCTTGTAAATATTCAGTATCTTATCTATGAAAATCAGCTTTACATTATCGAAGTTAACCCCAGAGCTTCAAGAACAATTCCTTATATCAGTAAGGTAACAAATGTTCCTATGGTTGACCTTGCAACAAAGGTAATGACAGGCACACCTCTTAAGGATTTAGGCTACGGCACAGGTCTTTATGAAGCTCCTCCTTACTTTGCAGTAAAGGCTCCCGTTTTCTCATTTGAAAAGCTCAACGATGTTAACAGCTACCTCGGACCTGAAATGAAATCCACAGGTGAAGTTCTCGGTATCGGTAAAACTCTCAACGAAGCTCTTTTCAAGGGTCTTACATCATCAGGTCTTTGCGTAAACCGCAAGGGCGACAGAGAGCTCGGCGCTCTTATCAGCGTTGACGAACATGACCTTCACGAGGTTGTGGCAATTGCCAAGAAGCTTCAGGATCTCGGTGTAAACATCTATGCAAGCAAAAACACAGCAAGAGCTATTGTAAATCTCGGAATCAATGTAACATATGTAAAGGGTATCAGAGAAGATGATTACTGCTTCTCACTTCTTGAAAGCGGTAAGATTGACTTCATTCTCTACACAGGTGCACTCTTCGATTCCTCAATGGATAATTACATTGCACTTCACAGAAAAGCTCTTCAGCTCGGTATTGCCTGCTTCACATCACTTGATACTGCAAATGCAATGATTGACATTCTTGCAAGTAACTACAGTCAGCAGAACACAGAGCTTATTGATATCAACTCAATGAGAACAACAAGAAATAAGTTCAAGTTTGCTAAGATGCAGGGTACAGGTAATGACTATATCTTCATCGACAACCGTAACGGTGAAATCACTTGTCCCGAATCACTTTGCATCAATTTCTGCGACAGACACTACGGTATCGGCGGCTACGGTATGGTTCTTATTGAAAACTCAGATGTTGCCGATGCAAAGATGAGAGTGTTCAACCGTGACGGCTCAGAAGGCAAGATGGCAGGTAACCCCATCCGTTGCGTTGCTAAGTATCTCTATGATAACGGCATCGTTGTGAAGGATGAAATGACCATCGAAACCGGTGCAGGTATCAAGGAGCTCAAGCTCTACGTTTCAAACAAGAGAGTAACCTCAGTTCAGGTTAATATGGGTATGCCCGACTTCAGCACAAAGGCTCTTCCCTGTACTCTTGACGAAGATGAAATTATTGACTATCCCATTACAATCGGTGCAGGCAGCTATAACATCACCTGCCTTTCAGTAGGTAATCCTCACTGCGTTGTATTCAAGAAGGATATTGATTCTATCGACATCAATAAGGTTGGTCCGTTCTTTGAAAAGGCTGACATCTTCCCTGAAAGAATCAACACCGAATTTGTAAGAGTAGTAAACAGAAATACAATTAAAATGCGTGCTTATGAGCGTGGTAACGGTGAAACCTTTGCTTGCGGTACAGGTGCTTGTGCAGCTGTGGTTGCAGCAGTTGAAAACGGCTTCTGCAAGAAGGGTGAAGAAATCATCGTTAAGCTCAAGGGCGGCGATCTTGCTGTAACCTATAACGATGACGGCATCTTTATGACAGGTAATGCTGTTCTCGTTTACGAAGGCGAAGCAGAGTATTAATTCTTGGAGATTTAACTTTAATGAGTAAAAAAGTTATAGTTATCGGTGCAGGTGCCTCCGGCCTTATGGCTGCAGGCACCGCTGCCGAAAATGGACATAATGTTGTTCTTGTTGAACGGAACGACAAGGTTGCAAGAAAGGTTATGATTACCGGTAAAGGCCGTTGTAATGTGACCAATAACTGCACTCTCATAAATGACCTTATTCAGAATGTGCCTACAAACGGACGATTCCTTTATGGCGCATTTTCAAAATTTATGCCCATTGACACAATGGAATTCTTTGAAGATATGGGTGTTGCACTTAAGGTTGAAAGAGGAAACAGAGTTTTTCCCGAAAGCGACAAGGCTGTTGAAATCGTAGACGCACTTAACGCTTTTTCGTCTGATGCGGGTGTTAAACGCATCAAGGGCAGAGCGACATCTCTTATAGCTGAAAACGGCGAAATTAAGGGCGTCAAGCTCGAAGATGGTGAAGAGATTTCTGCTGATGCCGTTATCGTTGCTACGGGTGGTGCTTCTTATCCTCTTACAGGCTCAACAGGTGACGGCTATGAGCTTGCAAAGCAGGTCGGTCACACCGTAACTGAGCTGAAGCCTTCACTTGTACCTCTTGTGTGTCACGAAGGCTTCTGTATGGACCTTCAGGGACTTTCACTCAGAAATGTTGAAATCACTGTTCTTGACACAGACACCTATAAGGAAGTCTATAAAGATTTCGGTGAAATGCTCTTTACACATTTCGGTGTATCAGGTCCTCTTGTTCTCAGTGCAAGCTCTCATATGAAGGATATAAAGCCCAGAAAGTATGAGATTCACATTGACCTCAAGCCTGCCCTCAGCTATGAACAGCTTGATAAAAGAATACAGAGAGATTTCCTTGAAAACTCAAACAAGAACTTTATAAATGCACTTGATGCACTTTTGCCGAAAAAGCTTGTTCCTGTTATTGTAAAGCTTTCAGGAATCAAGCCAGCGGTAAAGGTTAATCAGATTACAAAGCAGCAGAGAAGTGAGCTTGTTAATCTGCTTAAGGACCTGAAGGTTACTGTAAACGGATTCAGACCCATTGAAGAAGCAATTGTTACCTCAGGCGGTGTAAGTGTCAAGGAAATTGACCCCAAAACAATGGAATCAAAGCTTGTAAAAGGTCTTTATTTCGCAGGTGAGGTAATTGACGTTGATGCTTATACAGGCGGTTTTAACCTGCAGATTGCGTTTTCTACAGGTAATTTAGCAGGCTCAAGTATATAAATATAAAGGTGAATAATATGAAGATAATTAATGTTGCAATTGACGGCCCTGCAGGTGCAGGTAAAAGCACAATTTCAAGAAAAGCAGCAGCTGAACTCGGCTACATCTATATTGATACAGGTGCGCTTTACAGAACAGTTGGTCTTAATGCTCTTCGCAAGGGCGCAGACCTTCAGAGTGACGATGCAATTGTTGCAACTCTCACAGATGATGTAAAGGTTGAGCTTAAATTCATTGACGGCGAACAGAGAATGTTCCTTTCAGGTGAGGATGTTTCTGATAAAATCAGAACTCCTGAAGCTTCAATGGCTGCTTCAAGAGTGTCATCTGTACCAAAGGTAAGAGAATATCTCTTTGACCTTCAGAAAAAGCTTGCAAGTGAAAACAACTGTGTAATGGACGGCAGAGATATCGGTACTGTTGTTCTTCCTGATGCAGACGTAAAAATTTTCCTCACTGCTTCACCTGAAGCGAGAGCTGAAAGAAGATATAAAGAACTTACCGAAAAAGGAATGGATGTAAAGCTTGAAGATGTCCTTGCTGATATGATCAAGCGTGACTATGACGATTCACACAGAGCTATTGCACCTCTTAAGCAGGCTGATGATGCAATTCTTTGTGATACAAGTAATATCGGTCTTCAGGAATCAATTGAACTCATAATCAGAACAATTAAGGAAAACATATAAGTATAATTATCAATAAAAGAGTTGATTTAATTGTACTTTGATTACAGCAAACCCATAAAAAGCAGCAGGCTTTATCATTTAGGCAAATACCTTTCAAATTTTCTTGCACCTTTTGTGTATGATTTCACTTGCTACGGTCAGGAAAACATACCTCTTGACGGACCTGTTATTATAGCTTGCAACCATATCTCTTTTACAGATCCTGCGGTGATTATTGCCTTTTGTCCGAGAAAAGTGTGTTTTATGGCTAAAAGTGAGCTTTTTGAAACAAGAAGATGGTCGCTTCTTATGAAAAGCATGAACGCCTTTCCCATAAAGCGTGACTTTGCCGACAGAAACGCAATCAGGTATGCCGCTAAGGTTATTGATGAAGGATATGCACTGGGGATTTTCCCTGAGGGAAGAACTGTCAGTGAGCTTATTCCTACTGACGCAAAAAACGGTGTTGCATATATAGCGCATAAAACAGGTGCAGATGTTCTTCCTGCTTGTCTTTACAGAAATCCGGATGATAAAAGAAAGCGTCATTCACTCACTCTTCGTTTCGGTGAGATTCTTGAACATGACAGTCTTTTTCATTCTGATAAAAGCAGGAGTGAGGATATAAAAAGGGCTGCTGATATGATAATGGATGAAATAAAAAGAATGTGGGAGGAAGAGAATTGCAGATAGTTACAGCTAAAACAGCGGGCTTTTGCTTCGGTGTGAACAGAGCGGTTGATATGATTTATAAAATGCTCTCTGAAGGTAGAAAGGTCTGCACTCTCGGTCCTGTTATTCATAATCCTCAGGTAATTGAAGATTTACAAAGCAGGGGAGTGAAGATAATTTCTGACCCTGAAGAGGTAGCCGAAGGATATGAGGTTGTTATCCGTGCACACGGTGTTACTAAAGAGATAACTGAAAAGCTGGAAGCTCTCGGTGTCTCCTATACAGATGCAACCTGTCCCTATGTTCTCAAAATCCATAACATCGTCAAAAAACACACTACGGCTGAAAACATACTTTTAATCGGCGGTGATGATACACACCCTGAAGTCTGTGGCTTCAGAAGTCACGCAAAGGGTGAGTCTTATGTTTTCAGAAACGCAGATGAACTGACAAAATTATTTGAAAATAAAGGCGAATTTGCTGAAAAGGAAATAATAGTTGTTTTTCAGACAACTTTTTCCGTAAAAGAATGCAAAAAATGTGCAGAAATTATTCAAAAAGTATGTACAAATCCGATTTATTTTGATACAATATGTACTGCGACTCAAAATCGACAGGACGAAGCGATGCTTCTTTCGAAAGAAAACGATGCTATGATTGTTATCGGCGGAAGGTTTTCATCAAACACAGTCAAGCTTAAAAATGTCTGTGAAGAAAACTGCAGAACATTTCTCATTGAAAGAGCAGAAGAGCTTAAATATATTGATTTCGGGAATGCAGAAAAAATTGGTATAACGGCGGGTGCTTCCACACCTGCATCTATAATAAAGGAGGTTGAAGTCATTATGACAGAAAACTTTAATGAGCAAAATCTTACAAAGGAGACCCAGGATCAGGAGCTGTTCTTTGCAGCGGTTGATAGCATAGATGACACAAGTGATAATCCGTTTGTTGTTGGCGTTGTTGTTGGTATCGCACCGAATGAGATTCAGGTTGATATCGGCAGAAAGTATGCCGGCTTTATCCCTGTTGAAGAATACAGCAACGATCCCACAGCTGACCCTGCTAAGGAGCTTAAAATCGGCGACGAGCTTAACCTCATTATCATGAAAACAAATGATAACGAAGGCACCATGAAGCTTTCAAAGCGTCTTTATGACAGAAGATCATCATGGAAGAATATCGTAGCTGCTAAGGAAGCTGACGAAGTAGTTGAAGCTGTTGTTTCAGAAGCTGTAAGAGGCGGTGTAATCTGCTACCCCATGGGTGCAAGAGTATTCATTCCCGCATCACTTACAGGTCTTGGCAAGGATGAAGACCTTTCAGTTCTTGTAAAAGAAACTGTAAAGTTCAGAATCATCGACATCGACGAACAGAAGAAGCGTGTTGTAGGTTCAATCCGTGCTGTTCTCAGAGAAGAGAGAAAGGCTGCTAACGATGCATTCTGGGCTGAAATCGCTGAAGGCCAGGAATTCACAGGTACAGTTAAGTCTCTCACAAACTACGGTGCATTTGTTGATCTCGGCGGAGTTGACGGTATGGTACATATCTCAGAACTCTCATGGAAGAGAATCAAGCACCCCTCAGAAATCGTTAACGTTGGCGATACTGTAAAGGTATTTGTTAAAGCTCTCGACGCTGAAAAGAGAAAGATTTCTCTCGGCTACAAGAGAATCGAAGACAATCCCTGGGAAATCCGCAAGAGAGATTATCCCGTTGATTCAGTTGTTGATGCTAAGGTTGTTGGTCTTACAACATTCGGTGCATTCGCTAACATCATTGACGGTATTGACGGTCTTATCCACATTTCACAGATCGCTGACCGCCACATCGCATCACCCAAGGAAGTTCTTTCAGTTGGTGACGAAGTAAAGGTTAAGATCACAGAAATCGACTTTGATAAGAAGCGTGTAAGCCTTTCAATCCGTGCTCTTCTTGAACCCGCTGAAGAAGCAGTTGAAGAAGCAGTAGTTGAAGAAGCTGCTGAAGAAGTGGCTGAAGAAGCTGCTGAATAATTTGAAAATGAGTGGTAGTCTTATATGACTGCCACTTTTTTGGTGTTAACTATGAAATTTGCTTTTTATAATAGTTCAATCGGATTTATCAGAATTGGATATAACAACGAAGAAATATGTTCTCTGAAAACCTGTGAGCTTGAAGATGGTGAAAATGAACCGTCAGAGCTTTCAGAAAGAGCTTTCGGGCAATTAGAGGAATATTTCAGCGGAAAGAGAAAAGCCTTTGATTTGCCTTTTAAAATGAACGGAACGGCATTTCAGATGAAGGTGTGGCAGGAGCTTTTGAAAATACCTTACGGTGATATTGTGTCTTATAGTGAAATCGCAGAAAGAATCGGTTGTCCTGAAGGTGCAAGAGCAGTAGGAGATGCGGTTCATAATAACCCATTATGGATAATTGTGCCTTGTCACAGAGTTGTTGGTAAGAACGGAAAGCTCACCGGATATGCAGGCGGAACTGAAATGAAAAAGACTCTGCTTGAACTTGAGAAAACGCAGAATAACTGACGCAGGGTTCATAAAGCTAACACCCTGAATCGACACTCGGAGGCGAAATATAGCAAATATGCAACGCCCTTGAAATCACTCTGACAAAACACGACGAGCCCTTATGAATAAAGGCTTTGCCGTGTTTTCTTTTTTTATCTTTAACAAGCAAATCAACACTCTGTCAACACCCTGTCAACACCCTGACGGCAACAATATAATAATATAAAGAATGAGAAGAACGAAAAGAATATATAAGGAAGTTTTTTGCTTTAAAAAATAAAGGAATAAAGAAACAGTACTATTGACAAAAAGAGAAAAGGGGTGTAAAATAACAAAACGAACAAATGTTCTTCTTGGGTTTTGGGAGGTTGCACAATGGAAAGAATTATAATACATTCGGATATGAATTCATGCTATGCTTCCGTTGAGTGCAGTCTTAATCCTTCTCTCAGAGGTAAGCCTGTTGCTGTAGGAGGAAGCGTGGAGCACCGTCACGGTATAATTCTCGCTAAAAGTGAGGAAGCTAAAAGGTGCGGAGTGAAAACGGGAGAAGCGCTCTGGCAGGCAAAGCAAAAATGTCCCGAGCTTATAATAATCGAACCTCATTTTGACGAGTATATAAAATACTCACGTCTGGCTCACGATATATATGCCTGTTACACTGACAGAATTGAGCCTATGGGGCTTGATGAGGTGTGGTGTGACATTACGGGAAGCACTGTAGCTTTCGGCTCAAAAGAGAAGATTTGCGAAGAAATAAGAACAGCCTTCAAGGAAGAGCTGGGTGTTACGGTTTCAATCGGAATTTCCTTCAACAAGATTTTTGCAAAGCTCGGAAGTGACCTTGCAGGCAGGGATCAGGTCTATGAAATAACCAAAGACGATTTCAGAGAAAAAATATGGCACCTTCCTGCAACGGCAATTATGGGTGTAGGAAGAAGCACGGGGGAAACGCTCAGAAGATACGGCATCAGAACCATTGGTGAGCTTGCAGAATGTGAACCCCAATGGCTGAGAGCGGTTTTTGGTGTTGTCGGTGATGATTTGTGGAGATATGCCAACGGACTTGACAATTCAAGAGTTATGCCTGACGGATATAAAGAGCCCATAAAAAGCGTCGGTCACGGTGTGACCTGCAGCGAGGATCTGCTCACAGACGATGAGGTGTGGAAGGTTTTTCTTTCCCTTTCTCAAAGCATTTCAAGGCAGCTTAAAAAGAACGGTCTTGAAGCTACAGGGGTGCAGATAGCCGTGAGAGATAATCAGCTTATTACCAAACAGTTTCAACGTCCCACAGAGTTTGCAACCCAATCGGCAAAGGAAATTGCAGAAACGGCGATGAAGCTTTTCAAGGAGAATTATAACTGGGGGAATAATGTCCGTGCTCTTACGGTGAGAGCCATTAATCTGCAAAAGGAGAACACTCCCTTTCAGTTGGATTTTCTCTCGGATTTTGAAACTCATGAAAAGCAGAGAAAAATAGATGATACCGTTCTCGCTCTCAGGGAAAGATACGGTACAGATGCAATTTTCAACTGCTGTCTTATGACGGAGGATAAAATTCCTGACCACAACATAAAACACACTTTGCCAGGTAAAATGTATAAGTAGGTGAACTTTTGTGAAAAGCAGAAAGGTTTATGTAAGCGTTGTTGCGGAAATTGACGAAGAGGGAAACAAAAGACCGCTCAGTGTGAAATGGGAAGACGGAAGAGTTTATGAGATTGATAAGGTTATCGAAGTGAGAAGAGCTTTTGCCGTAAAGGTGGGCGGTACTGCAGTGAGATATACTGTTCAGGTTCTCGGAAAAATAACCTTTCTTTTTGAAGATGACGGAAAATGGTTTGCAGAGAGCCGGGTGTAAATGAAAAAAGTGATTGACTGCACAAAACACTTGATTTTTTCTTCAAAATGGTGTAAATTATAACTGTTGTGTCATTAAGAGGGTGATTCTACTAAATGTAGTGTAAAGCCCTTGTAAGTACGTTCAGAAAGGAAATAGGATAATGGCTAAGAAACAAGGATACTCCAATGATGATATCCTCATGCTGGAGGGCGCTGACAGAGTAAGAAAAAGACCTGCAGTTATTTTCGGTTCAAACGGTATTGCCGGATGTGAACATTCGGTTTTTGAAATACTTTCCAACTCAATTGACGAGGCGAGAGAAGGCCACGGTGACAAAATTATCGTAACAAGATTTATGGATAATTCAGTTGAAATTCAGGACTTCGGACGAGGTATTCCTGTCGGCTACAACGAGAAGTATGACCGTTTCAACTGGGAGCTTGTTTTCTGTGAGCTTTATGCAGGCGGTAAATATAAGACCAACTCAGGGGGCAGCTACGAGTATTCTCTCGGTCTTAACGGTCTCGGTCTTTGTGCAACTCAGTTCGCAAGTGAATATATGGATGCCGAAATCAAAAACGGCGGTGAAAGACACACTCTTCGTTTTGAAAAAGGTGAAAATGTGGGCGGACTTCACAGCGAGCCTTACACCAAAAAAGATACCGGTACAAGAATAAAGTGGAAGCCTGACCTTGAGGTTTTCACTGATATTGATGTATCACTTGAATATTATCAGCAGACTCTTCAGCGTCAGGCTATTGTAAATCCTAAGGTTCGTTTTGAACTCAAAAACGAAATCAAGGGTGGCTTTGAAACCTTCACATATTACTATGAAAACGGTATCAGCGACTATGTTAAAGAGTTTGTGGGCGAAGACGGACTTTCTTCTGTTCAGTTCTGGCAGACAGAAAGAAGCGGTAAGGACAGAGAAGACCTTCCCGAATATAAAGTAAGACTCAACGTTGCTCTTGCTTTCTCAAATAAAAAGCAGATGGTTGAATATTATCACAACTCAAGCTTCCTTGAGTTCGGCGGTTCACCTGACAATGCAGTAAAGAGTGCAACCGTTGCTCAGATTGACGCTTACCTTAAGCAGAGCGGAAAGTATACAAAGAGCGATGCAAAGATTAAATTCCAGGATGTTGCAGACTGTCTTGTGCTTGTTTCGTCTTCATTCTCAACAGAGACATCATATCTCAATCAGACAAAGAAGGCTATCACTAACAAGTTCATTCAGGAGGCTATGACTGAATTCCTCCGTCATCAGATTGAGGTTTACTTTATCGAAAACAAGATGGAGGCAGACAAAATCTGCGACCAGGTGCTTGTTAATATGCGCAGCCGAATCAAGGCTGAAGCAACAAGACTTAACCTTAAGAAAACCCTTGCAACCTCAAACGATATGGCTAACAGGGTGCAGAAGTTTGTTGACTGCAGAAGCAAGGATATTGATAAAAGAGAGCTTTTCATCGTGGAAGGTGACTCAGCATTGGGTGCTTGTAAGCAGGCGAGAGACTCCGAATTCCAGGCAATTATCCCTGTAAGAGGTAAGATTCTCAACTGTCTTAAGAGTGAATATGACAAGATTTTCAAAAGTGAAATCATTACCGACCTTCTTAAGGTTCTTGGCTGCGGTGTTGAAGTAAGCTCAAAGGGCAACAAGAATCTTTCAACATTCAATCTCGACAATCTTCGTTGGAGCAAGATTATTATCTGTACTGACGCCGATGTTGACGGATATCAGATCAGAACCCTTATTCTCACAATGATTTACCGTCTCGTTCCGACTCTTATAAAAGAGGGTAAGGTGTTTATTGCGGAATCACCCCTTTATGAAATCACAAGCGGAAATGAAACATGGTTTGCTTATACCGAAAAGGAAAAGAGTGATGCTCTTGAGCAGATTGGTAAGGCAAAATACAGCGTTCAGCGTTCAAAGGGTCTCGGTGAAAATGATGCAGACATGATGAACCTGACAACAATGAACCCTGCGACAAGACGACTTATTAAAATTGACCCTGCAGATGCTGCTCAGACTGCAGAAAAGTTTGATTTACTTTTGGGCGACAACCTTTCAGGCAGAAAGGATTATATTGCAAACTACGGTCATCTTTACATTGATATGACCGACGTAAGCTAAAGAAAGGAGAAACGTCTGATGGCAAAAAAGAAAACATCAAAAAAGAAGGATGATGAAAAAGACCTTCTTAAAAATACCCATATAGCCAATGCAGGTGAAATGATTGAACAGAGAATTACAGATACTCTTGAAATCAACTATATGCCCTATGCCATGAGTGTTATCCTTTCGAGAGCTATTCCTGAAATTGACGGCTTCAAGCCCTCACACAGAAAGCTGCTTTACACCATGTATAAAATGGGACTTATGGGCTCAGCGAGAACAAAGTCAGCTAACATCGTAGGTCAGACTATGCGTCTTAACCCTCACGGTGATGCTGCAATTTATGAAACAATGGTGCGTCTTTCAAGAGGTAATGAGGCACTTCTCAATCCCTTTGTTGACTCAAAGGGTAACTTCGGTAAGGCTTATTCAAGAGATATGCATTATGCTGCACCGAGATATACCGAGGCTAAGCTTGAAAGCATCTGTAACGAGCTTTTCAGAGACATTGACAAGAATACGGTTGACTTTGTGGATAACTATGACAGCTCAACTAAAGAGCCGCTTCTTCTTCCTGTAACCTTCCCGTCAATTCTCTCAAACGTAAACTTAGGCATTGCCGTTGGTATGGCTTCTTCAATCTGCTCATTTAACCTTAAAGAGCTTTGCGAAACAACAATTGAGCTTATCAAAGACCAGAACCACAACTCTATTGATACAATGCCTGCTCCTGATTTTATCGGCGGAGGTACAATTCTCTACAATAAAGAGGAAATGGAAGAAATTTACCGTACAGGCCGTGGCGGTATCAAAGTCAGAGCAAACTATACCTACGACAAAGACGAAAACTGCATTGATATCAAGCAGATTCCTCCCACAACCACTGCCGAGGCAATTATTGATAAAATTATCGAAAGAGTAAAGGCAGGCTCAATCAAGGAAATCACCGATGTCCGTGACGAAACCGATAAGGCAGGTCTTAAGATTACAATTGACCTGAAGCGTGGCACAGACCCTGACAAGCTTATGACAAAGCTTTATAAGCTCACACCTCTTGAGGATAGCTTCTCGTGTAACTTCAACGTGCTTGTTGACGGTTATCCCAGAGTTATGGGCGTCAAGGACATTATTATCGAATGGATACGTTTCAGAGGCAAGTGCGTTTTCAGAAGAGTCAGCTTTGATCTTCAGAAGGCTGAGGACAAGCTTCACCTTTTAAGAGGTCTTGAAAAAATTCTTCTTGATATCGACAAGGCTATTGCGATTATCCGTCAGACCGAGGAAGAGTCTGAGGTTATCCCTAACCTTATGAAAGGCTTCGAAATTGACGAAATTCAGGCTGAATATGTGGCTGAAATCAAGCTCCGTCACCTTAACAGAGAATATATCTTGAAGCGACTTAAGGATATCGAGAATCTCGAAAAGACAATTGCTGATATGAAGGATACGCTTTCATCAAAGGCAAAAATCAGAAAGATTATCATCGGTGAGCTTCAGGATGTTATCAAGAAATATGCTCAGGAAAGAAAGACTCAGATTCTCAACTGCAGCGATGTTGAAGATGAACTCAGCGAGCCTGAAGTGCCTGATTATCCTGTAAATGTCTTCTTCACAAAGGAAGGCTATTTCAAGAAAATCACTCCGCTTTCACTTCGTATGGGCGGTGAACAGAAGCTTAAGGAAAATGATGAAATCGTATACAGTGCTGAAACCTCAAACGCAAAAGAGCTCCTTTTCTTCACTGACAAGTGTCAGGTTTATAAGTCAAGAATCAGCGATTTTGCAGATTCAAAGGCAAGTGTTCTCGGTGAATATATTCCCTCAAAGCTTCAGATGGAAGAAGGCGAAAATGCAATTTTTGTGGTTGTTACCGATGATTACAAGGGCTATATGATGTTCTTCTTTGAAAATGGCAAATGCGCAAAGGTTAACCTTTCATCTTATGCAACCAAAACCAACCGTAAGAAGCTTATCAAGGCTTATTCAGACAAGTCTCCGCTTTCAAAGCTTATGTATCTTATCGAGGATAAGAATATCGTAATCGAAACAACAGGCGGCAGATGTCTTCTTGTTGACACCGCTATTATTCTTCCTAAGGCTATGAAGGACACTCAGGGTGTTGCATGCATCACTCTTAAGAAGAATCAGAAAATCTCAAAGGTTCGTGATTATGCTGAAGGTGAATTCACAAGACCTTCACGCTATAAGGCAAAGAGTCTTCCGTCAACAGGTGCAGTAATCAGCAACGAAGACGTTATCAAGAAGAATAATATTACCTTTGAAGGCTTTGAGCTTAACTGAAAAAACAATCTCCCTTACTGATAAGCAGTAGGGGAGATTTCATATATACGACAGTGAAAAGCTGCTGCCCCGCACCGTCTTTAATTGCGAGACAGCAGCAAACGCATTTACTACCTCGCTAAAAATAGTATGGTCAGCAAATGCGTTTTAATTATTGTAAAATTCTGGTTTTATTTAAGCTTCTCAACCATCATCTTTGCGGCTTTATAAATATCTCCGCAGCCGAGGGTTATTATAAGGTCTCCGCTCTGTGCATTCTGAAGAACATAATCAACAACCTCATTGAAGGTGTTGAACCACACGCTGTCAGGAATTTTATCGGCCAAATCCTTGGTGTAAATTCCGTATGTGTTTACTTCACGTGAACCCATAATTTCGGTCATCACACACTTGTCGGGTATTCGGAGAACACGAGCAAAATCATCAAGCAGAATTGCAGTTCTTGAATATGTAAATGGCTGAAAAACTGCCCATACATTTCTGTAACCCATTTTCATAACTGCATTGAGAGTAACTTCAAGCTCGCTGGGATGATGAGCATAGTCATCGGCAATTGTAATACCCTTATATTCACCGAGAACCTCAAATCTTCTGCCGGCACCTGAAAAAGCTTCAATTCCGTTTTTGCACTGCTCATAGGTACAGCCTGTATTTACTGCAGCTGCAAAAGCGGCAAGTGAATTGAGAATGTTGTGTTCACCGGGAATGCTCAAAGCCACATGTGTCAGCTTTTCACCCTTGCTCATCACATCAAATTCTGCAAAAGAGCCGCGGTTATAGGTGATTCCTGCTGCATAATAATCGTTACATTCTCTGAAGCCAAAGGTGATTTTCTTTCTTTCAATACCTTCAACTGACTTAACGGTGTTTTCATCGTCACCGTTATAAATAATTGCATTTGTAGTCATTGAAGCAAACTTGTTGAAAGATTTTATGATATTGTCAAGATTCTTGAAATATTCAAGATGATCTTCGTCGATGTTGAGAATAACTGCAACATTAGGGGAAAGTGTGTGGTAATGGTCGCAGTATTCGCAGGCTTCACAGACCATAGTTTCACTTTTGCCGACTCTGCCGTGGCTGTCAATAAGCGGGAGTCTGCCACCGATAAGAGCAGTAGGATCTTTTTCGGCCATTACGGTAATCTGCGTGAGCATTGATGTAACGGTTGTTTTACCGTGAGTGCCGCAAACTGCTATGCAGTCTGAAAAGCGTCTTGTAATCGCACCGAAAATGTCAGCTCTTTCAAAGCAGGGGATTCCGCTTTCTTTTGCTGCAATCAGCTCAGGATTATCCTTGAGAATAGCTGCAGTGTAAATTATCATATCTGAGCCTTTGATGTTTTCGGCTTTCTGACCGAGAATAACCTCCATACCCAGTGAACGCAGCTTGTCAATATTGTCACCAGGGTTATTGTCTGAGCCTTTGACTATGTAGCCCCATGTGTGAAGAATTTCAGCAATGGGACACATTCCTGATCCGCCGATGCCGATAAAATGTATGGTTCTGACTTCTTTAAGAAGTTCATCGATTTTATGCATAAAGAACACCTCTTTTTTATTCTTTTAACATTATATTGCAAAATTGCAAATTAGTAAACACCTAAACGGAAATTCACAATTATTTATCAATTTCATATGATATGTTATAAGGAGGGATAGGGATGAAAAAAGAAAAATCAGTTCTGATAATAGGCGGTGATAAACGCCAGAGAAAGCTTAAGAAATATCTTTCTGATGACGGATACACCGTAACACATATTGAAAAAGAAGAAGAGTGTTTACCCTCGTTGTTTAAAGAAAACAAAATTATTTTTCTGCCGATACCCGTCAGTAAAGACAGAGTATATATATATTCCGACAACAAAGAATTAAAGCTCAGAGTTACTGATGTTACAGAACAAATAGATAATACCTCTGTGGTTTTCGGAGGTAACTTTGATGCTTCTGTCAAAAAATATTTTGAAGAGGAAGGTATTGAATATCACGACTGCCTTAAAAGTGAGCTTCTGGAATTGCAGAACGGTTACCTTACCTCGCAGGGAGCATTACTCCTTCTTCTTGAAAACACTGAAGAATTGTTGACATCCAAGAATGTTCTGATTACGGGCTTTGGAAAAATAGGGATGCCTCTTGCTGCCTTGCTCGATAAAATCGGAATGAATGTCAGTGTCGGGGCAAGGAACGAGCTTCAACTAAAAAATGCCGGGTTGTCAGGTTATATACCTGTTGAACTGAAAAGCTTATCAACTCTCAGTAAGTATGACTTTATTTTCAACACAGTTCCTTGCAGAATTTTTGATGAGCGGCTCATTGAAACTGCAGACAAAAGAGCTGTATATTTTGAGGTTGCTTCTTCTCCTTTCGGAGCCGATAAAGAGAATATACTGAAATACGGTATCTCTTATGTTGACGGTTCATCTCTGCCCGGAAAATTTCTGTCGGATTCATTTGCAGAATTACTTAAAGAATATATGGAAAAATTTTTGTAAAAGAGGTGCGTAGAATTGGATAAACTGCGTATTGGTTATGCACTTACAGGGTCGTTCTGCACTTTCAGCAAGGCTTTCTCACAGATAGAGCTGCTTTTGGAAAAGGGAATGGATGTTTACCCTGTTATGTCATATAATGCTGCATGCATAGATACTCGCTTCGGAAAAGCAGAAGCTTTTATTGATAAAGCAGTTCAGCTTACAGGTCACAATGTAATTAAAACTCTTGTTGATGCCGAACCTGTGGGCCCGCAGAAAATGTTTGATCTGTTTGTTGTTGCACCTTGTACGGGAACTACACTTTCCAAGCTTGCAAACGGAATATATGATACACCTGTGACACTTGCCGTAAAGTCACATCTTAGAAATCAAAGACCGGTTCTCATAGGTGTTTCAACAAATGACGCTCTTAATATGTCTGCTAAAAATATCGGTACACTCCTGAACTGTAAAAATTATTACTTTGTTCCGATGAAGCAGGATGATGCCGAACATAAGCCGTTTTCGGTAGTGTGTGACTTTGAAAAAATCTATGATGCAATACTTCTTGCTCTGAGCGGAAAGCAGATTCAGCCTATAATTCATTGAAAAAGCAGGGTGCGATTCACCCTGCTTTTTGTTATAAGCTTTTGAATTTTTCTTTGATTTCCTTTGCACGTCCGCAGGTAAGCTTGCCTTCGGGACAGACACCTGTTGTGTAACAGCTTGGACCGTAAAGAGTGAAAAGGTCAGGAGAAATTTTTCTGAGTTTTTTAAGAAAATCATTTGCAAATTCCTGAATTTCCCACTGTGCTCTTGTGCAGCTTCTCAGCTTGAAGAAAAGAAGCATTTCACGGGCGTTCATTGTTGTTACGATGTCAAGCACGTTACCGCTGAGAACACAGTAGATAAGCACGTTTTCATCGTAACCTTCAGCCTTGAGCTTTTCGTAAAGAGTCTTCATCTGTAAGAAAGCGTCGTTATATTTTCCGAGAAGCTCAGCATCAGCTTTTACAGTTTCAGGAATAATATATTTCTCTCTGCTTGTTGTGATGAGATTGGGAATACAGATGTTCTGCATTCTGTGTCTTGCAAAGTGAGTAAGACACGAGAGTGAAACACCGTTGAAACGAACAGTACAACTGAAGGCTTCAAGTGCTCTGGGGCGTGAAGATTTCACAACGGATGAAAGTATTTTCTTTACATTTTCTCTGTCGGAAAGAGCCTTGTCAATCCCTTCACTACAAGGATTGTATTTTTCAATAAGAGCACTTTTTGCAACATTGATTTCACCGTCTGTGGAATATGAGAGAATTTCACAGATTTCTTTGCTTTTTTCTTCGCAGGAAGGAATATCAATTTCAAAATCGTAACCGTCACCGTACTTTGCTGCTTTGGTTTCAAAATCAACAAAAAGTCCGGAAGCAATTTCTCTTGCCTGACTGAGAAGTGAAAGGCCGAGATTGTAAATTTCCTTTACCTTTCTGCCTCTTCCGTAAATCATTGCTGAAAGCACATTTGTAAGTTCTCTGCCGTTGAGAGAGCAGTAGAAATTACTGTAGAAGCAATATGGGAGTACAAATCTTGCATCTTCTTTAGGAATACCGTTTTCCGTAAGCTCGGTATAAAGACCGAAAAGACAGTCCATAGTCTTTGTGAATTCTGCTTTGTCTTTTTCGTTTCTGAATTCGGGAACAAGGTAACCGCAGGAGCTGAAGTCTACATATCTGCGTGACTTTACTGTGAATGAAGCGAGTCTGAATTCGATCATAAACTGCTCAACAACAACAGAAACATTTTCAAATGCAAGATTGAAAAAAATGTGTTCAACTGTTGATGTGTGACCTGATTTTGTAACCTTGCTGATGAGGTTTGTGTTTTTTTCTTTATCGTGGGAACGCTCAAAAATTTCAAGAGCAGTACCGTTCTGTGTTGAAATTCTGCCTGATGCAGCGCAGACCTCTTCTTTACAATCGGTTACGCCTATTACAAAAGCACCGCTTTTAAGCATATTGCCACATCCTTTCACTTGGCTTTTTAAGTGTTATACCCAATAATTTTACATTTTTGAAACGCCTTTGTCAATACATTATGCCTTAAAGAGTTCAGGTAGCAAATTTTTTAAGCGCTGAAAGCCTTTTCCAGTACGAAAAAATTAATATAATTTTTTGAAAAAAACATTGATAATTATATACAAAGTTGGTATAATTACAAAGAATGTAAAATTTTATAAAGGTCGTGAAAATATGATCAGAAGAAACAGCGAAATGAAAATTGTAAATAACGAGAATATGAGAGGCGGAGACGGAGTTGTTTCAATTTGTCACGTACTTGACAAGGGTGAGTATAAGGGCGCTTCAAGACTTCTCGGCACAATAACTCTGAAGCCCGGTTGTTCAATCGGTGCTCATGTGCACGAAAACGAAGAAGAAGTTTTCTATATCATCGAAGGCAGAGCAACATATAACGATAACGGCAAAACTGAAATTCTTAATAAGGGTGACAGCTGCATCTGTCTTTCAGGTGAAGAACACTCTATTGCCAACAGAGAAGCTGAAGACGACCTTGTTCTCTTCGCTGCAATTCTCACATACTGAGGTGACCTATGGGTAAAATCGTTGTAATTGAAGGACTTGATGCAAGCGGTAAGGATACCCAGTCAAGACTTCTTCAGGAAAGACTTCAAAGTGAAGGCTATGAAACATATAAGCTTGACCTGCCTTACTATAATGATCCATCCAGTACACTTGTAAAAATGTATCTCGGCGGTGAACTCGGGGACAAGCCTTCAGATGTAAATGCTTATGCTGCTTCAACCTTTTATGCGGTTGACAGATATGCAAGCTTTAAAAAGCATTGGCAGAAGGAATATGAAAGCGACAAAATTATTGTTGCCAACAGATATACAACCTCGAATGCTTCACATCAGATGACAAAGCTTCCTGAAAGTGAATGGGATAATTATCTCGACTGGCTTTTCAGCTTTGAATATAAGCAGATGGAAATTCCTCAGCCTGACTGTGTTATTTTTCTTGATATGCCTGTTGAAATTTCACAGAAGCTTCTGATGAAGCGCTATGAAGGTGACAGCACGAAGAAGGATGTGCATGAAAGAGATGTTGATTATCTCAAAGCCTGTCATAAAGCTGCTGAATATGCAAGCAGAAAGCTCAATTGGAATGTAATTACCTGCGGTGAAAACGGTGAGCCGTTCAGTTTTGAGTACATAGCTTCAAAAGTTTATGACTGTGTCAAAAAGGAGATACTGTAAATGCCCGTTTTTCACAACGTTACTCTCGAAGATAAAGAGTGGATCAAAGAGATTTTCAGAAAACAGAAAAGACTTGCCTGCGAATATTCCTTCGGAAATATCTTTTCTTATACTGCAGAGTTCCCCATACTTGTTACTGAGGCTTACGGTTGTTTCGTCAGCAAGTGCATTATCGGTGACGAGCTTATGTATTGCTTTCCTCTCGGAGAGGGTGACAGAAAGGCTGCTCTTGATTTTATAATCGAAGACGCTGAAAAAGACGGAAAAAAGTGGCTCATTTTTGCTATGAATGAAGAAAACAAAGATTTCATTCTGCGTGAATACGGTGACAGATTTGATGTTTATCCCGACAGAGGCGGTATGGATTATGTTTACAACTCAGAGGACCTTATCAATCTGAAGGGCAAAAAATATCAGCCTAAGCGTAATCACATTTCCTTTTTTGAAAAGACTTATGACTGGACATATGAAACAATGAATGCAGAAAATGTTTTCGATTGTGTTCATATGAGTGAAAACTGGCTTTATCAGAGTGCACATGAGGACAAAACCGACCTTGAGGATGAACTTCAGATTATCAGGAAGGTTGCTGAAAACTTTGATGCTCTGGAATATAAGGGCGGATTAATCCGTATAGACGGTGAGGTTATTGCCTATGCAATGGGTGAGGAGCTGACAGAGGACACCTTCTGTGTTCACTTTGAAAAAGCTTATCCGGGTATAAGAGGCGCCTATCCGATTATCAACCGTGAATTTGTTAAAAACGAGCTTTCATCTTACACCTATATCGACAGAGAAGATGATGTAGACTCAGAAAATCTCAGAAAGGCAAAGCTTTCATATTATCCTGCTTTTTTGCTTGAAGAATATGAAGCGGTACTCAGATAAATATGTTTCTTTCATCAGAAGAAAAAAGAAATGAGAAAACGGTAAATCAGCTTGTCAGGTTATGGAACACTGTTTTCGGTGACGGTGAGGACTATATTCGGCTGATTACACCTTATCTTGATATTGTTGACTGCTATGCCGTCAAAGAAGACGGAATAATCGTTTCGGCATTTTATCTTCTGCCTGCTGAAATAAAAAAAGGTGAGAGAATATATAAAGGCAGTTATCTCTATGCGGCGGCAACCTATGAGGAAAACCGCAGCAAAGGATATATGTCACGCCTTATTAAAGAGACAATAAAGGACAAGGAAAACGAACTTGATTTCATTTCACTTGTTCCTGCAGATGATGGACTTTATTCATATTACAGCCGATTCGGATTTGAACCAATTATGTATAATTACAGAACACAGCTTATCTGCAGCGGTAACGAAAAGGCTGAATCAGATAAAACCATCGACGGTAAAGCAGTAAATTCTCTTCGTAAAAGTAAATTTGATTTTGTTCATATTTATACAGGTGAGATAATGAATTATGTACTTTCATGTTACGGTCATTTCGACTCATATTTCACTGTTTTGAACGGAAAGGCAGTTCTTTATGACAAAGACGAAAAAACTGTTTATGAAGGCATTTTCAGTGAAAATGAAAAGGATTGTTTTATTAATCTTCTGAAAGAAACTTATTCAGGTGAAATTACTGTTATAACGCCTTACAGACTTGATGATACAACAGAAAAAATTAAATGCGGAATGGTTCTTGATTTTTCAGGTGAGCTCAGAAATCAAAAGGAAATTTATATGAATCATACGCTGATATAAAGGAGAAAAGAAAATGGTATACTGTTTTTTAGCACCGGGCTTTGAAGAAATTGAAGCTCTTGCAACAGTTGATATTTTAAGACGTGCAAATATTGAGATTTTAACAGTCGGTGTCGGTGAGGATGTTATTATAGGCTCTCATCAGATTCCTGTTCTCGCAGATATAAGAGAAGGCGATGTTAAGCTTGATTCTTCTGTTGAAGCTGTTATTCTTCCCGGCGGTATGCCCGGAACACTCAACCTTCAGAAAAGTGAAAGTGTGCAGAAGGCAATTGACTTTGCGGTTGCAAATGATAAGTATGTATGTGCAATTTGTGCTGCACCTCTTATTCTTGGTCATAAAGATTTACTTAACGGCAAAAAAGCAACCTGCTATCCCGGCTTTGAAGAAGACCTTAAGGGTGCAGAAGCAACAGGCAGCTTTGTTGAAGAAGACGGAAAAATCATTACAGGCAAGGGTGCAGGTGTTGCTATAGATTTTGCACTCAGAATTGTTGAAAAGCTTTTGAACAAAGAAGAAGCAGATAAAATCAATGCTTCAATTCAGTCAAAATGAGTTTTTTAAAAAAAGATTTAAGAAAAGAGTATAGAATACTCAGAAAAGAAATTCTGAACAGAGAAGACAAGGAAAAGCTTATTATTGATTCTCTTGTCTCATCAGATTTTTTTAGAAACGCTGACTGTATTTTTCTTTACTGTGCTTATGACGGTGAGATAAATACTGAAGCCATTTCAGAAGAAGCTAAAAGGCTCTCGATTAAAACTGCATATCCATTCTGTTTAGACAGAGACGGCACAATGGAGTTTTATTTTTCACTGCGCAGCGAGCTGAAAAAAGGTATGTACGGAATATACGAACCTGACAGAGATCGATGTGAAAAAGCATCTTTCAGTAATAAAAGCCTTTGCATTGTGCCGGGTGTTGCTTTCGGAAGAAAGGGGGAACGCCTCGGCTTCGGAAAAGGATACTACGACAGATTTCTTGAATCGTTTAACGGAATAACCGTGGGACTTTCATTTGAAGAATGTCTTTCGGATTCAATTCCCATGGAAGAACATGACAAAAAAATTGATTATCTGATTACAGATAAAAAGATATATAAAATTTTGTAAGGAGGAGCAATATGGACGATCGTTTTTATTCTGAAGGAACAAGCCAGAACAAAATGAACACACCTTCAGGCGACAATGCTCATAAACCTGAAAAAATATCATTACACGGAGATTTCAGCGAAAACATCAAGACTGATATACCTGTAAAAAAGCCTCAGCAGAAGAAGTTCCAGGTACACATCGCAGATTTTGATTCATTTGCAGAAGTTCCCGAATACAGACCCTACGGTCATAATCCTCAGGAAAGAAAGCCTGAACCGAAAGCAGAGCCGACAATTAAGCCTAATCCCTATAAGGTTCAGAACGAAAAGAAATTTGAAGGCACAATGGTGTTTGACACTAAAAAAGCATCTGCGGAAGCTAAACATAAGAAAGAAGCGCCTAAAGCTCCAGCTAAGCAGACATCAGCTAAAAAGCCTTCTTCAGGTGTAAAAGCAAATGTGAATAAGGCGAAAAAAGCTGTACCTTCGCAGAAAAAATCAGCGGTTTCTAAAATTTCTGCAGAAAGAGCGCACAGCAGATATAATTTTGTGAAGAGTGCCCTTGCTCTTTGTGTGTGTGTGATTTTTATTACAATTATAACCGTTACTGCTTCTTCTGTAGCTCTTGCTACAATAAATGATATTCTTGTAATTGATAAGAGTGACGCAAACCCTGTTTCTGTTGAAATTCCGGCAGGCTCTGATTTTGAAGCTGTGTTTGATATTCTTGTGGATAACGGCCTTGTAAGACAGCCTGTTGTCACAAAGCTTTTCCTTAAGTTCAGACACTACGATGCCGTTACAAAGACTGACAAAGCAACAGGTCAGAAATATAAAGAAAAAATTGAATATGACGCAGGAAATTACTTCCTTGATATCAATGCAGGCATTGAAGCCAATATCGAGGAAATTATGGTGAGAAAGAATGTTGCCAAGGATACGGTACGTCTTACTTTCCCTGAAGGCTGGACAATTGCAAAGATTTTCAGAAAAATTGAAAGCAGTAATGTATGCTCAGCTGACAAGCTTTACGCCAACCTTGAAATTGTCGGTAACAAATACGATTTTATAAAGGATATCGATATGGTTACAGGCAGATATCTTAAGGGTGAAGGCTATCTGTTCCCTGATACCTATGATTTCTATATCGGTGAAAATGCAAGCTCAGTTATCAAAAAGCTTTTCAATAACTTCCAGAACAGATGGACTGACCAATATGAGGCTCAGCGTAAAAAGCTTGGTATGTCAATGGATGAAATTATTAAAATTGCATCTATTATTCAGCGTGAGGCTAAGGACTCAACTCAGATGAAGGGAATTTCATCAGTAATTCATAACAGACTAAACAATGCTGCAACTTATCCCTCACTTGATATGAACTCAACCAAGGATTTTGTTGTATCCCTCAAGGAGTTCAACCTCTTCAGTGACTTCTACTATGAGCTTTATCTCGACTCATATAACACATATTCAAATCCCGGTCTTCCTCCCGGACCTATCTGCAGTCCCGGTAAGGCAGCAATTGAAGCTGCACTTTTCCCAGCAGATACAGACTATAATTTCTTCTGCCACAGTGAAGACGGTACAATCTACTATGCCGTAACTGTTGCAGAACATCAGATCAATACAAATAAGATTATTTATGGCGGTTAAAATGACAGATAAAATTAAAAAGCCTGAGCTTCTTGCTCCGGCAGGTGATATGGAAAGGCTGATGGCGGCCGTCAAGTACGGCGCTGATGCCGTTTATCTCGGCGGAACAACCTTCGGTATGAGAGCTGCTCCTTCTAATTTCAGCGATGAAGAACTTAAAACAGCGGTTGATTACTGCCACGAAAGAGGCGTTAAGGTTTATCTTACCTGCAATGTTCTTCCGAGAAACGATGAATTACCTATGCTTCCCGCATTTCTGAAAAATGCCAAGGAGTGCGGTGTTGACGCTCTCATTATATCAGATCTCGGTGTGCTTGATTATGCAAAGAAATATGCTGAAGGTGTTGAAATTCACATTTCAACCCAGACAGGCATTGTGAACTATGCAGCTGCCAAGGCTCTTTATGAGCTCGGTGCAAAGCGAGTTGTGACTGCAAGAGAGCTGAAACTCACTGAAATTGCTGAAATGAGAGCAAACATCCCTGAGGATATGGACATTGAATGCTTTGTACACGGTGCAATGTGCGTATCTTTTTCGGGACGATGCCTTATCTCCAACTACCTTGTATCTCGTGATGCAAACAGAGGAGAGTGTGCTCAGCCCTGCAGATGGAAGTATACTCTTATGGAAGAAAAGCGTCCCGGTCAGCATTTTCCTGTGTTTGAAGGTGACGGCGGAACATACCTTTTCAACTCAAAGGATATGTGTATGATTGAACATATACCTGAAATGATTAAAGCAGGTATCACCAGCTTTAAAATTGAAGGCAGAGCAAAATCAGCCTATTATGTTGCTGTTGTTACAAATGCCTACAGAAAAGCAATTGATGATTATTTTGAAAATCCATCAGATGATTATGTGCCGCAGCAGTGGGTGATTGATGAAATGAAAAAAATCAGTTACCGCGATTACTGCACAGGATTCTTTTACGGTGATGTTGCAGACGATGCAAACATAAGCTATAAGGGTGGCTACAACCGTGAATGGGATGTAATGGCTGTGGTTGAAAAGTGGGAAGACGGTGTTGCTTACTGCAGTCAGCGCAACCGCTTTTTTGAAGGTGATGAGCTTGAAGTAATGGTAAAAGGCGACAAGCCATTCAAGGTTATTGCCAAAGGTCTCAGAAATGAAGACGGCGAAGAAATTGAAGCTACAAACCATCCGATGATGAAGTTCAGTTTCCGCTGTGAAATACCTCTTGAGGCAGAAACAACGCTCAGAAAAGAGCGTGTCGAAGCTGAAAGAGTTATAATTTAAAGAGAAAGTTACGGAGGTGTACATAATGCCTGCAAAATATTCGGTTTCACTTAAAAAGCTTCTTACTGACAATAATACTCTTGAAGTTTTATATCTCCCTGATGATCCTGAAAATATTTTCATTACTTCGCCTGATATTACAAGACCCGGTCTTGTTTTTGCTGAGTATGACAACTATTTCGATAACACAAGAGTCAATTATCTCGGTAAGGCTGAGGTTGAATATCTTCTCAGCTTTTCAGGTGAAGAGCGCTTCAAAAGAGTCAAGCTCTTTATGGAAAAAAGACCTGCTTGTGTGATTATTTCAAGAGGTCTTGCCTGTCCGCAGGAAATTCTTGACCTTGCTCCTGAGTTTGGTGTTCCTGTGCTTAGAAGCCAGGACTCAACTTCACGTTCAATGGCCGCAATAATCGCATATCTTAACATTGAGCTTGCTGAAAGAATTACACGCCACGGTGTATTTGTTGAAGTATACGGTGAGGGCGTTCTTATTCTCGGTGATAGTGGCGTTGGTAAAAGTGAAACAGCCGTTGAGCTTATCAAGCGTGGTCACAGACTTATTGCTGACGATGCGGTTGAAATCAAAAAGACGAGTTCAAAAACCCTCGTTGGTGCAGCTCCTGACAATATCAGACACTTCATTGAGCTTCGTGGTATCGGCATTGTGAATGCACGCCGTATTTTCGGTATGGGTGCTGTAAAGCTCAGCGAAAAGATTGATATGGTTATTGAGCTTGAGCCTTGGGACAGCGACAAGGTATATGACAGAATGGGACTTGATACAGAATATATTGAAATTCTCGGAATCAAGGTTCCTCATACAGTTGTACCTGTTCAGCCGGGCCGTAACCTTGCAATTATTATTGAGGTTGCAGCAATGAATAACCGTCAGAAAAAGATGGGTTACAATGCAGCGAGAGAGCTTATGCACAATCTTGGCATGGGCGATGATATAGCGCCACAGGAAGACGAAATCAAAATGTGGGGAAATTTTTAAGAGGTGAATAAAATGTATAAAATTGGTGTAGATTTAGGCGGTACAAACATAGCAGTCGGTGTAATCGATGAAAATTATAATATTATCGGAAGAGGAAAGGCTAAAACAGCTTGTCCCAGACCTGCTGAGGATATTTTTGCCGATATGTGCAAGTGTGTAAAGGCTGCTGCAGCTGACGCAGGTATATCACTTGATGAAATTGAATCAATCGGTATCGGCACTCCCGGTACAGTAGATAAGGCAAAGGGAATCATCAGTTATGCAAATAACCTTGATTTCAACAATGTACCTGCTGTTGAGCTTATGAAAAAGGAGTTTCCTGATGTAACAATCAGACTTGAAAACGACGCTAACTGTGCAGCTCTCGGTGAAGCCCTTGCAGGTTCAGGTAAAGGCAAAAGCAGCTTTGTTGCCGTAACACTCGGCACAGGTGTAGGTGGCGGTATTGTTCTTGACGGAAAGCTTCTTACAGGCTGCAATGATGCAGGCGGTGAAATCGGCCACATTTCAATCAAGTTTGACGGTGAACAGTGCAATTGCGGTAGAATCGGATGCTGGGAAAGATATGCATCTGCAACCGCTCTCATCAATCAGACAAAGAAGGCTATGGAAGAAAACAAAGACAGTAAAATGTGGGATCTTTGCTCAGGTGATATTGCCAAAGCAGGCGGTAGAACTGCATTTGATGCTATGCGTCTCGGTGATGAGACAGGTAAAAAGGTAGTTGATACATATATCGAATATATCGGTATCGGTGCAACAAACATCGTAAACATTTTCCAGCCTGAAATGCTTTGCTTCGGCGGCGGCATCTGTAATGAAGGCGAAACTCTTCTTGCACCTTTACGTGCATATGTAAAGGCTAATCAGTATAACAAGAGAACCGAAAAGAACACAGAGCTTTGTGTTGCCTGTCTCGGAAACGATGCAGGTATTATCGGTGCAGCATTAGTTGATTATTAATTTTCGGAGGTCGTTTCTTTGAAAAACATTGAAATCGGACTTGAAAAACAAAATATTGATTTTATCAGAAATGAACCGATGAAGAATCATACTTCATTCAAAACGGGCGGTGAAGCAAAAATTTTTGCAGTGCCTCAGAATGAAGATGAGATTAAAAAAATTATAAGTCTTTGTAACAGTTTTGGCGTTTCGTATTTCGTTCTCGGCAACGGAAGCAACATTCTTGTACCTGATGAAGGTATATCTGACAGAGTGGTAATTTATCTCGGTGAAAAATTTTCTTATATTAATGAAAATGAAGAAGGTAAAATCATTGTCGGGGCTGGTACAAAACTCGTTCAGGTTTGCAGATATGCTCTTGAAAAAAGTCTGACAGGTCTTGAGTTTGCTTTCGGTATACCCGGTTCTGTGGGCGGTGCTGCATATATGAATGCAGGTGCCTACGGCGGTGAGATGAAAGATGTTATTGTTAAGGTCAATCATATCTGTGCAGACGGTACTGACGGTTCATTTGAAGGCGATGATCTTGATTTGTCCTACAGACACAGTGCTTACTCAGGTAAGGATATGATAATTACTTCGGTTGAGCTTGAACTTAAAAACGGTAAAAAAGACGAGATTGAAGCTGCTATGAAGGATTTCATCGGCAGACGTAAGGATAAGCAGCCACTTGAATATCCAAGCGCAGGAAGCGTTTTTAAACGACCTGTAGGCTATTTTGCAGGTGCTCTTATTGAACAAAGCGGTCTTAAGGGTAAAAGAATCGGTGGTGCGATGGTCAGCGAAAAGCACGCAGGGTTTATTATCAATTATGATAATGCAACTACAAAGGATGTTGTTGATCTCATTGATTTCTGCAGAGAAACCGTAAAAGAAAAATTCGGTGTGACTCTTGAAGCTGAAATCAAAACAATATAATTACAAAGAAAGGATTGAAGGTAATGTCATTTTCATCAGAAATCAAAGATGAAATTATGAAAAATATTGATTTGCCTGAGTGTTGCACTCATGCTTTCGCATACGGCATGCTTCTTTTCGGAAGATCCTTCAATCTTTCCGAAATATCTCTTCTCACCGATAACGGTGCAGTTGCAGAAAAGTATATTGAAGCTGTGAAAAACGCATCAGGAGTAGAGGGAACTCTTTCTGTTTCGCAAGCGGGAAAATATACTGTAGACTTTAAAAACGACGATGAGCGCAGAAATGTTCTTTCTTCTTTCTCCTCAACGGGAAAAGAGGTTGTTCAGCGTGTTGACCGTGGCAATCTTTCAAATGATTCAGGCGGTGAAACAGGTGAAATGGGCTGCTGTGATATTTCGTTCATCAAGGGCGCATTTCTTTCCTGCGGTACGGCAAGCGACCCGAATAAAAGCTATCACATAGAGTTTGTTGTGCCTTATAAAACCCTTAGTCTTGACCTTATGAAGATGCTCAATGACTACGGCATCAAGGCGAAGCATATGGTCAGACGGTATGTAAATGTAATTTATATTAAAGACAGTGAAAGCATTGAAGATTTGCTTGCGCTTATGGGTGCACACAATGCTGCACTTGAAATCATAAATATCAAAATTTACAAGGACATCCGTAACATTACCAACAGACGACTTAATTTTGAAAATGCAAATCTGACGAAAACGGCTGATGCCGCTTTTGAGCAGATGAAGGCTATAGAAACAATAAAAGACAAGGGTATTTATCCCACCCTTTCTGATGAACTTAAACATATCGCTAACATCAGATATGAAAATCCCGATGCAAGTCTCAGAGAAATCGGGGATATGTGTGATCCGCCGCTTTCACGCTCTGCGGTAAATCACAGATTAAAAAAACTCATCGCTCTTGCAAATACATACGGCGATGGAAACAAAGAGGTTTAACAGTTTGAACAGTAATAAATTCAGCATTCCTCAAGAGGAAATTGATAAGCAAAAAGAATATATGGCTCTGTCACATACACTTATTGAAGCGGTGTTTGAAGGCAGAACTCCCAAGGCCTTTGTTCATACCTATGGCTGTCAGGGCAATGTTTCTGACGGTGAAAAGCTTCAGGGTATGCTCAGGGAAATGGGCTATGAATTTACAGATAACGTAAAAGAAGCAGATCTTGTGCTTTATAATACCTGCGCTATAAGAGAGCATGCAGAAGACAGAATTTACGGTAATGTAGGTGCTCTTAAGCAGTATAAAAAATCAAATCCGAATCTGATAATTGCTCTTTGCGGTTGTATGATGCAGCAGGAGAGAGTAGCTGAAAAAATCAAGAAAAGCTATCCGTTTGTTGATCTTCTTTTCGGCACACATGTTTTATATAAATTGCCTGAGTTTATTTACAGAAGGCTTTCAGGCGGTAAAAGAGTGTTTGATATTACAGGAAATGACGGTAATATTGTCGAGGGACTTCCTGTCAAGCGTGACGGCACTTTTAAGGCTTGGGTACCTGTAATGTATGGCTGTAACAATTTCTGCTCATATTGTATTGTCCGTTATGTCAGAGGCAGAGAAAGAAGCAGAGATTTTGATCTGATTCTTGAAGAATGCAGAGAGCTTGTTGCACAAGGCTACAAAGAAATCACTCTTCTCGGTCAGAATGTAAACTCATACAATAAGGAGCTGAGTGAGGACAAGCGTTTTCCTGCACTTTTAAAAGCAATTTCAGAAATCGAGGGAGATTTCATAATAAGATTTATGACCTCTCATCCAAGAGATTGCACCAGAGAACTTCTTGATGTTATGGCTTCTTCAGATAAGATTGCCAAGCATCTTCATTTACCGTTCCAGTCAGGAAACAACAGAGTTCTCAAAGAGATGAACCGTCACTACGACAGAGAAAAATATCTCAGTCTTATTGATTATGCTTATGAGATTATGCCTGAGCTTTCAATTACCAGTGATGTAATTGTGGGATTTCCCGGTGAAACCTATGATGAGTTCAAAGACACATTGAGCTTACTTGAAAAAGTTCGTTTCACAAGCCTTTTTACTTTCATTTTCTCACCGCGTCCCGGTACTAAAGCTTATGATATGGAAGATCCCGTGCCTGCTGAGGAAAAAAGCAGATGGTTTAAGGAGCTTACAACTCTTCAGGAAAAAATAGCAGGGGAAAGAACTGCAAAAATGAAGGCCAAGAACTATAAGGTTCTCGTTGAAGGCAAAAGCAAGACAGAAGGTCTTCTTTCAGGCAGAACCGGCGGAAATGTCATCATCGAATTTATTGGTGATGAAAGTCTTATAGGAACTTTTGCAACGGTTAAAGTTACCAACCCGAGAACATGGGTGGTTTACGGTGAATACTTAGGATAATTTTACTTCAAGCAAGTAATTATTAAATAAATCATAATACAAGGAGTATTAAAAATGGACATTATCAAACTTACAAGAGAATTAGGTGCTGCTATTCAGCAGGACGAACGTTACCTCGCTTTTGCAAAGGCAAGAGAAGAGAACGAAAATGATGCAGAGCTTGGTGAACTTATGGCTCAGATTCAGATGGTTCAGATGAACTATCAGATGGAAGCTAGCAAGGAAGAGCCCGATAGCGCTAAGATGCAGGCTTATGAAGAACAGTTCAACACTGTTTACACAAAGTTTATGGATAGCGAAAAGATGAAGAACTATGAAGCTGCAAGAGCTGAAATCGACAATATGATGAACTATCTTATGCAGATTCTCGGTCTTTGCGTAAACGGTGCTGACCCCATGACATGTGAACCCGAAGCTCCTCACGAGCACAACTGTGACGGTTCATGCTGTTCAGACTGTAGCGGCTGCCACTAATTAATTAAAGGAATTCTATCTCAGGAGGAAAAACGAAATGGCTGAAATGACCCCGATGATGGCTCAGTATTTTGAAATAAAAAAAGATTACCCGGATACTATTTTGTTTTTCCGCCTGGGTGACTTCTATGAAATGTTCTTTGACGATGCCAAAACGGCTTCGTCGGTTCTTGAGCTTACTCTCACAGGCAGAGCTTGCGGACAGGGAGAAAAAGCACCTATGTGCGGTGTACCTTTCCATTCTGCCGAGGGTTATATTGCAAAGCTTGTACAAAACGGATATAAGGTTGCAATCTGTGAGCAGGTTGAAGATCCGGCGACTGCAAAAGGTCTTGTAAAGCGTGATGTTACCAGAATCATCACAAAGGGCAGTATTATCGAAAATACAATGCTCGACGAGTCAAAAAACAATTATCTCACAGTTATTTATGCTGATGAAAGCGGAGCAGGTATCTGCTTTACCGATATTTCAACAGGTGCCGTAAATCTCACCTTCATTGAGAATACCAAAAATCTTGAGGCTTCAATTATAAATGAGCTCGGTGTGTTTTCACCAAGCGAAATTGTGCTTAACAGTTATTGCGCAAGTCTTAAGCAGGTTACATCTTTTATTTCAAAAAGAATAGAAGCTTCTTGTGAGCTTCCTGATGACGACTATTTTGATTTTGAAAGCTGTCTTTCAGAGTGTAACAATCATTTCGGTGACGAAAAAGTTGAAGCTTTTAAGCTTACCGAAACAAGAGCAGCTCTCATTTCTGTCGGTGTAACTCTTAAATATCTTAAAAATCTTCAGAAAAATGAACTGAAGAATATTAAGGATATTAACTTTTATTCAGAAAACCAGTATATGAAGGTCAACTATACAACGAAGCGTGACCTTGAAATTACAGAAACAATGCGCAGCCGTGAAAAGAAAGGTTCACTTCTCTGGGTGCTTGACAAAACAAAAACCTCCATGGGCAGACGTCTTCTTAAGTCATGGCTTGACAAACCGCTGATTAACTACGCAACAATTACCAAAAGACACAATGCTGTAGGTGAGCTTTGCGACAAAAATATGGTGCTTTCCGACCTCACAAATACTCTTTCTGATGTTTACGATATCGAAAGACTTATGACAAGGGTTATGTTTGAAACAGCCAATGCAAAGGATCTTAACAGTCTTAAATCAACAATTGAGTGTCTTCCTCAGATAAAATCCCTTCTCTCAGAATTTGATTGTCAGCTTCTTAAGTATCAGCACGACACTCTCGATCTGCTTGAAGATGTATATGAAATTATAGATTCTGCAATCAAGGATGAAGCTCCGTTTTCAATACGTGAAGGCGGAATGATTAAGGACGGATTCAACGAAGAGCTTGATTCTCTGCGTGATATTCAGAACGGCGGCAGCCGAATCATTGCTGAAATTGAAGCAAGAGAAAAGGAAGCGACCGGAATTCCTAAGCTCCGTATTAATTATAACCGTGTATTCGGTTACTATATTGAAGTAACGAATTCATATAAGGATCTTGTTCCCGAAACATATATAAGAAAGCAGACCCTTGCTAACTGCGAAAGATATATTACAGAAGAGCTTAAGGTTCTTGAAAGCAAAATTCTCGGTGCACAGGAAAGAATTGTAAAGCTTGAGTATGAAATTTTCTGTCAGGTCAGAGGTGCTGTTGCAAGTCAGTATAACCGGATTCTTGCATCTTCAACTGCTCTTTCGGTAACTGATGTTCTTTGCTCTCTCGCAAATACAGCCATCAACAATAATTATGTGTGCCCCACAATGATTGCAGATGGATCAATTACTATAAACGATGGCAGACATCCTGTTGTTGAGCTTATGCTTGACGGCGCACCCTTTGTACCCAATGATACATATATGGACTGCAAAAATGACAGATGCTCAATTATTACAGGTCCTAATATGGCAGGTAAGTCGACTTATATGCGTCAGGTTGCTCTCATTTGTCTTATGGCACAGATCGGTTCATTTGTGCCTGCAAAAAGAGCTGAGCTTTCTATTGTCTCAAGCATCTTCACCAGAGTTGGTGCTTCAGACGACCTTGCAACAGGTCAGTCAACATTTATGGTTGAAATGAATGAAGTTTCAACAATTATTAAAAACGCTGATAAAAACAGCCTTATTATCCTTGATGAAGTAGGCAGAGGCACCTCAACCTTTGACGGTATGAGTATTGCAAGGGCTGTTCTTGAGCATATTGTGAGAAAAATCGGCGCAAAAACTCTTTTCTCAACTCATTACCATGAGCTTACTGAAATTGAAAATCAGCTTGAAGGCGTACGCAACTATAATATCTGCGTTAAAAAGAGGGGAGACACAATTACCTTCCTTCGCAGAATTGTAAGAGGTGCTGCCGACGGTAGCTACGGTATTGAGGTTGCAAAGCTTGCGGGAATACCCAATTCTGTTGTGTCACGAGCAAGACAGATTCTTGTTGAGCTTGAAGAAATGAATCCTGACCATAATTCTTCAATGCGTAATATTGCTGTTAATGAAGAAGATGAAGGAAATCTTCAGCTGTCTCTTGAAGGCACAATCGATGATGAAATAATTGATACGATTAAAAATCTTGATATTAATACTATTACTCCTCTTGAAGCACTCACAACACTTCACGACCTTGTGAAAAAGGCGAGAGGAAACTGATATGAAAGGGTGACGACTTAATGGCAAAAATCAATGTCCTTTCCAAGCATATGGCAGAATTGATAGCTGCCGGAGAGGTTGTCGAAAGACCGGCTTCTGTTGTCAAGGAGCTTATGGAAAATTCCATTGACGCCGGTGCAACATCTATTACCGTTGAAATTAAAAACGGTGGAGTAAGTTATATAAGAATAACTGATAACGGCTGCGGTATTGAAAGAGAAGATGTACCCAAGGCGTTTCTCAGCCACGCAACAAGCAAGCTTAAAAGTGAAGATGATCTCAACTCAATTTTCACTCTCGGCTTCAGAGGTGAAGCTCTTGCTTCAGTTGCTGCGGTTTCAAGAGTGCAGCTTCTCACAAAAACTGAAAATGAAATTTCAGGCACTTCATTTGTAATTGAAGGCGGCACTGAAAAGAGCCTTGAGCAGGCAGGTTGCCCTAACGGTACAACTATAATTGTAAGAGATTTATTCTATAACACACCTGCAAGAATGAAGTTTCTGAAGCGTGATGTTTCAGAGGCAAATGCCGTTGCTGAGGTAGTTGACAGAATTGCACTTTCTCACCCGAAAATAAGCATCAGATTTATCCGTGAAGGCAGACAGGTGCTTATAACTCCCGGTGACGGAAAAATGCTTTCAACCATTTATTCTGTTTTCGGAAAGGTGTTTGCCGAAAGCCTTCTGGAAGTAAATTATGAGCTTGAAGGAATTAAAATTGAAGGTTATGTATGCAAGCCTGTTTGTGCAAGACCTTCAAGAGCTATGCAGTATTTCTTCCTTAATAGCAGATATATAAAATCACGTTCATGCATGGCAAGTATGGAGAATGCCTATAAGAATTCAATTATGGTAGGTAAATTTCCAAGCTGTGTGCTTAACATAAAGCTCAGACCTGATTTCGTTGATGTGAACGTGCATCCCGCTAAAACAGAGGTACGTTTCGGTGACGAGAGAAAGGTTACATCAGCCCTCTATTTTGCGGTTAAAACTGCTCTTGAAACCTTTGATACACCTGTTCAGGTTGATCTTTCAAAGGTGAATAAAGTAACCGAAAAAGCGATAGAAAAAGGTGTTCAGCTTCAGATGGTTGAAGATGAACCCACAGTAAATAAATCAGCTCAGGTTTTCAGACCGAGACCTCAGAGCGAAGTTCCTCAGCAGAAGTCAGTTGTTACTGAAAGCAAGCCTTCTTTCAAAGCTGACCCCAGGCCTGATTTCTTCAAGTCTATGCCTGCTTCCGAATTCAGAAGTAATGTTTCAGCTCCGAAATCGGAACCCGTGATTTCTTCTGAAGTAAAAGAGCCTGATCTTATAGCTGCCTTCAGAAATAAAAAGAAACAGGAAGTGAAAGCTGAAGTTGTTGAAATAAATGCTTCAGCTGGCAACAAGCCTTCTTCTGAGCCTGTTGAAGTGAAGACTGAGGAAAGTTCCCCTCAAACAGAGACAGCTGTTAAAATTGTTGAAGAACCAAAAGAAAAACAGCAGCCGAAGCCTCTGAGACTTCTCGGAGAAGCGTTCAAAACTTACATTATCTGCGAATATGATAACCGTGTCTGTCTTATTGACAAGCACGCCGCACACGAGCGGATTATCTTCAACAGAATGAAAGAGGAAGCGCTTAATAAAACGGCTTCTCAGGTGCTTTTAAAGCCGATTACGGTAACTCTCAGCAAGAACGAGTACAACACCGTTATAAATAACCTTGAGGTTTTTTCAATGGCTGGTTATCTTGTCGAAGATTTCGGTGCAGGTTCAGTAATTGTCAGAGAATGTCCTATGGCAGTTTCAGGTGATGATATTGAAGATACGGTGATTGAAATTGCTTCTTATCTTAACGAGCACAGGACTGATGTTCAGGCTGAAAAGATTGACAGAATTCTGCACACATCGGCATGCAAAGCCGCAATCAAAGCAGGATATAAAAACTCAACTGCAGAAATGAAGGTTCTTGCAGAGCAGGTGCTTTATTCAAACGAAATACGTTACTGTCCTCACGGCAGACCTGTTCTTATTGAGCTTTCAAAATACGAGCTTGAAAAACAGTTCGGAAGAATACAGTAATAACGGAGAAGACATCTTCAATGAATAAAAAAACAGTAATTGTCATTGCAGGTCCGACAGCTTCCGGCAAGACATCTTTATCAATCGGAATTGCAAAGAAAATCGGCGGTGAAATAGTTTCTGCTGATTCTATGCAGATTTACAAGGATATGGATATTGCCACGGCAAAGCCCACCGAAGCTGAAATGCAGGGCATTCCGCATCATCTAATCAGTATAGTTGAGTCTGATGAAAGCTTTTCAGTTGCAGCTTATAAAGAAAAAGCGGTGGAGGCTATAGCAGATATTTTCTGCAGAGGCAGAATTCCTGTTGTTGTCGGCGGAACTGGTCTTTATATTGACACACTAGTAAATAATACAACCTTCTTTGATTTTGATAAGAGCGACCAGAGAGAAAAGCTTCAGTTGCGTCTTCAGAACGAAGGAATTGAAAAGCTTTTTGATGAGCTTAAATCTGTTGACCCTGAAACAGCTGAACGACTCCATTTCAACGATACAAAGCGGATTCTCAGAGCTCTTGAGGTTTATTATTCAACAGGTAAGACAATTTCACTTCAGGCTGAACTTTCACACGAAAATGAAAGTCAGTATAACTGGCTCATAATAGGACTTACTGCTGAAAATAGGGATGTTCTTTATGACAGAATAAACAGACGTGTTGATATTATGCTTGATGACGGTCTTATCGAAGAAGCGAAAGCCTTCTTTTCTTCTGAAAAATCGTCAACCGCAAAGCAGGCAATCGGGTACAAGGAACTCAAGGGATTTTTCGACGGCTCAATTTCACTTGAAGAAGCAACAGAAAACCTTAAACGAGAAACAAGAAGATATGCAAAAAGACAGCTGACCTGGTTCAGACGTAATAAAAATATAAATTGGATTAACATCGACAACAAGACTTCTGAAGAAGTACTGACTGAAGCTCTTGCGATAATTGATGTTACGGTGAAATAATATGATTTCAGAAAAAGATAAAAAACTACTGGCTGTTATTTCGGCAGTTTCAGGTGTGCTTCTTATTCTGTGGCTTGTGCAGAATTTCTACACATCGGCTACAGGTAAACTGCTTACAGAATTTGCTCTTAACTATACTCAGGTTGAGAGTGTTCATGTAGACGGTTTTGCAGTTAGAGATGAGGGTACTTTCAAAAACGGCAAAAACAGCTCTTTCCTCTATAAAAACAGCAGCAAATACTATGTGCCTCTTGTAGAGGACAGTGCAAATGTTTCTAATAATGACAGCATCGCAATTGCGTTTGCCGATGAAGCTTCTGCTGTTGCTTACCGTGAAAGGGTTGCTCTCAGAGAGAAAATAACTGCTTTGAAAGAGCTCAAGAGTCAGGGCGGACTTAGTTATCTCAATGTTGTTGGATTGAATTCTCTTATTTATACTTCTGCCGTTGATTATGCAGATTCCGTTAGTAAGGGTAAATCAGAAAATTTACATAAAATTGCCGACAACTTTACTCAGCGTCTTACTACCAAGCAGATTGCAACAGGTGAGAAACCTGATTTTGACGCTGCAATTAAGGAATATACTGATGAATATGATGCTCTTAAATATTCACTTGGTAACTATCAGAGAGTCTATGCTCCTCGTGCAGGATATTTTGTGAGCAATGTTGATGGCTTTGAAAATGTTGTGGCTTATAGTGATGTTGTCTCTAAAAAGCTTAACTGCAAAAGCGGTGAAAAGTTCTTTAATGCTGAAAGTGAAAACTATGAAAATGTGTACGGCAAAATAGTCGGACAGTTCACGTGGTACTTCGTTTTCGATATGTCGGCTTCTCAGCTTTCATCAATGAACGAAGGATCAGTTGTGTATGTTAATTTCCCTGCAAAGGGAATCAACAACATCAAGATGACGGTTTATGATATTTCTGAGGCAAAGGACTCCGTTATAACTGTTACGCTCAGATGTAAAATGATGAATGAAGAACTCGTTACACTCAGAAAAGAGAAGGCTGAAATTGTTATCAAAAGCCATAACGGTCTTAAAATCAACCAGAATGCAATCGTGAAAAACGATGAAGGTATCGACGGTGTTTATGTTCTCAGCGGTAACTATGTTGAGTTTTCGCCGATTGATATCGAATATTACGGTGAAGATTACGTAATTGCCGATAAATATTATGTAATCAGAAAAGATGAAAAAGGTAAAAGTTATATTGACTATGAGGAAACAGATAAATACAGGTCAATTAAACTTTACGATAACATTATTGTGAAAGGAAAGAATCTTTATGATGGAAAGATTATCGGTTGAGGATCGATTCAGCAATATTGAATATAATCTTAAAGTTATAAATGAAAGAATTGCCGAAGCAGCTATAAAAAGTGGCAGAACCACTGAAGATATAAAATTTATGGCTGTTACCAAAACCGTTGAGCCGATATTCATCAATCACGCCATTGATTGCGGTGTGAGACTTATCGGTGAAAATAAGGTTCAGGAGTTCCTTTCAAAAAAAGAATATCTTAGACTGGATGGCTGCGAAGCTCATCTTATCGGACATCTTCAGACAAACAAAGTCAAGCAGATTCTCGGTGAGGTTTCAATGATACAGTCAGTTGACAGCGTTAAGCTTGCGAAAGAAATATCGAAGAGAGCTGAACAAAAGGGGATTACTGCCGAATGTCTTGTTGAAGTGAACATCGGAGATGAAGAAAATAAGACAGGACTTGATCTGAATCTTCTGACAGAAACTGTTCACGAAATTGCTGAAATGCCTTCTCTTAAGGTTAAAGGACTTATGACTGTACCTCCGATTTGTGAGGATAACAGTGAACTTCGCAAATATTTTTCAAAAATGCACAAAATATTTATTGACATAAAGGATAAAAAGTTAGATAATATTGATATGTGTATACTCTCAATGGGTATGTCCTCTGATTATGAAGAGGCTATACTTTGCGGTTCAAATCTGGTCAGAGTCGGCTCAGCGATTTTCGGACCAAGAATTTATTAATAAAACATAAGGAGATTAAAAAAATGGGTATTGTACAGGGATTTTCATCAAAGGTTAAGGATTTTCTCAAAAAGCCTGCAGATATGATGGGAGACGATGAGTATATCGACGATGAATATTTAGACAGTGATGATTATGATGAATACGGAGATGCTCCCAAATATACACCTTACGGTGAAGACAGCTCTTATGCTGATGAGGAACCACAGTATGAAGCTTATGAAGAACCTAAAAAGGAATTCAAGCGCAAAGCTTCAAAGTCAGGTGCAAATATCTATAATATGAACAGCGCACCCAAGGCTGCACCTAAATTCAGACTTTATTTCCTTTCACTTAATGATATGTATGATGCAAAGAATGTTGCAGATAAAATCATTGATAAAAACACAATTGTAATTATCAATCTTTCAAATCTTCAGGATGAACAGAGAGTAAGAGCTATGGACTTCCTTGATGGTGCTAAGTATGTTGCAAAGTGCATTTATACTCAGCTTACTGAGGATGTATATGCTTATATTCCCGGTGATGTTGAGCTTCACGGTGATTTCCTTGATCAGGTTGATTTATAATTTAAAGAAGGTGAATTATGATGTTACCTAACGAAATTCTCAATGTACGCTTTTCAAAAAACGGAAAAGACGGTTACAGAATGACTGAAGTCGATTCCTTCAAAAGTAAGGTTTACGAAAGCTTCAGCAAAGTTTATAATGAAAATAATATTCTTAACGGCAGAGTAAATGAACTCAATGCACTTATTCAGAAGTATAATTCTGATAAAGAAGCAATTGCAAGCACACTCATTTATGCTCAGAGCACAGCTGACAAAACTCTCAGCGAAGCAAGACAGAAGGCTGATGAAATTGTGGCTGAAGCAAATGAAAGAGCGGAAAGAGAGTATAAAGACAGAATTGCTGCAGCAGAGGAAAAGCTCAAGAGTCTTCAGGAAGATTATGACAGAACAAAAGCTGAGCTTGAAAAATATTCTGCTACCTATACCGAAAATATCAACGCTCAGGCAATTGATATTATAGAAAAAGCAAATGCTAAAGCGGCAGCAATTGTTGCTGAAGCTAAGACCGAGGCTGACAAAATTGCTTCTCAGAATAATGTACATGTCGATGAAGCAAAGGCTGAGCTTAAGAAAATTGGTGAAACAATTGCTAAGCTCAAGGCTGATGCTTTTGAGGTTACAACAAAAATCAACGCTCTTACTGACGGTGTGAAAGAAGAATTTTCAACAGTTTCAGGTGAATTCGGTCTTGAAAATCTTGTAGCAGACCAGATTGATACTGCTGGAATTGAGCCCTTTAAAATGCCTGATTTCAGTGAAATTCTTGCTGAAAGTGTTGACATTTCAAGTGGTAGACCTATAGGTGACAACACAATTTCAGGTGCACCTAAAGCTAAAGTTCCCGATGTCAATGAATATATCAACAAGATTTTTGAGTCGGTTGGCAGTGAAGGTGTTGAATTCTCATCCTTCAAGGATGATCTTACCGAAGCATTCACAAGAGAAATTCTCGCTAAAGGTGATGTTTCCTTTGCCAGAGAATCTGAAACAGAGGAAGATACTGTTGAAGAATAATCTTAAAACTAAAATTTTATCAACCGTTGTAATTTTTGCGCTTGTAGCAGCTGATCAGTGCATAAAAGTGCTTGTTGATTTATATCTGAGACCCATAGGCTCAAAGATGCTTATACCAGGATTTTTACAGCTGAGGTATCTTGAAAATGACGGTGCTATGATGGGAATGATGGGCGGAAAAACCACTGTCATGACTATTCTTGCAATTGTCTGTATGATAGCGGTTCTTGTTGTGATTTACTCCGGATGGCTCACAAGTAAGGTTGATTATATCTCTGTTGTACTCATTGCAGCAGGTGGCTTCGGCAATATTATCGACAGAATATTCAGAGGATTTGTAATTGATTATATTGAAGCTCTGTTTGTTGATTTTTATGTTTTCAATTTTGCCGATTGTCTTATAACCTGCGCTGCTTTTACAATAATTTTTTATCAGATATACTGCCTTTTAAAAGACAGGAAAACAAAGAAAGAGATTCAATAAATGATTGATGCTGAAATTTTAACTGTGGATGAAGAATATGCTTCGGAGAGAATTGATAAATATATCTCTTCCGTAATGGACGGTCTCAGCCGTTCAGCCGCTCAGAAGCTTATTGATGACGGTAATGTCCGTGTTAATTTTATAGTAGTCACAAAAAATTATAAGGTTAAATCAGGGGATAAGGTGGCTGTTGTTGTGCCTGAACCCAAAGACCTTGAAGCAAAGCCTGAAAATATTCCTTTGGATATAAGATATGAAGACAGTGATTTGCTTGTTGTCAATAAACCTAAAGGCATGGTTGTTCATCCTGCTGCAGGAAATTATGACGAAACACTTGTAAATGCACTTCTTTACCATTGCAAGGGCAGTCTTTCGGGCATCGGCGGTGTAATAAGACCGGGAATTGTGCACAGAATAGATAAGGACACAAGCGGACTTCTTATTGTTGCAAAGAACGATATGGCTCATATTTCACTCGCTGAACAAATCAAAGCTCATTCATTCACAAGACAGTATCAGAGTGTAGTTTACGGAAGATTCAAAACACCTGAAGGAACGGTTGATGCTCCTATCGGACGTCATCCTGCAGACAGAAAGAAAATGACCGTAACTACTAAAAATTCAAAAAATGCAGTTACACATTATAAAGTAATAGAAGAATATAAAGATTTCACACACCTTGCCTTAAAGCTTGAAACAGGCAGAACACATCAGATCAGAGTGCATATGTCTTATGTCGGTCATCCTGTTGCAGGTGATCCCGTGTACGGACCTAAAAAGATCATTGAATACCTTGGCGGTCAGTGTCTTCACGCAGGACTAATCGGATTTAAGCATCCGAGAACGAGGGAGTATATTGAAATTGAATCAGAACTTCCTGATTACTTTACCGACTTTTTAAGGAGGATAAAATGAGCGAAAAAAAATTATCGGATTGGCTTATTGCTTCAGATATTGACGGAACACTTAACGATAAATCAAGAAGACTTGTCAGAAGAAATTACGAGGCTATTCATAAATACATAGACGAATACGGCGGAAACTTTACCCTTGCTTCAGGAAGAAACCCTGATTCTATGAGAAAGCATTTCAAACGTCTTGATATAGCAGACGGAAAAGCTGTTGTTATCAACGGCGCCGCTATTTACGACTATGCTGAAGAAAAATATATCTGGTCAAGTCCTCTCAACGAACATTGCATCGATATTGTAAGACAGTGTGTAAAGAAGTTTCCAACACTTGCTTTTCAGGCAATTACTGATGATGCCGTTCTTATTTTCAGACCGACTATTTCTGCAAGAATTCTTGCAACAAATGCTCAGTCTAAGGTGAAATATTATTATAATTTTGATAAGATGCCTAAGGAAAACTGGTATAAGGTTATCTTTACCGGTATACCGCCTGCAATGAAGGCTCTTGAAAGGTTTGTAATCAATATTTCAAATACTACAGAAAATCTTATGTATTCATCACCCTGGAGCTATGAAATCGTGAATGAAGACACAAACAAGGGCAAAGCTGTGCTGAAGCTTGCTGAAATGCTTGGTGTCCCTCAGGAAAACACAGCTGCAATCGGTGACTATTTCAATGATTATGAAATGCTTAAGGCTGTGGGGCTTCCTGCTTGCTGCGGTCAGGCTCCGAGAGGTATGAAGAAAATTGCTAAGCTAGTAACCTGCCATTGCAACTTGGGTGCAGTAGCAGATTTAATAGAACATATTATTAAGAATTACAGCTAAGGAGGAATAATTCTTATGGAAGAAAACAGAAAAAAAGAACTTAAACTGCTTGCAGCTCAGGTTCGAAAAGGAGTTATTGAAGGTACCTTCAATGCAAAAAGCGGTCATCCGGGCGGTTCACTTTCAATTGCAGAGTTAATTACTTATCTCTATTTTGAACAGATGAATGTTAATCCCGAAAAGCCTGACTGTGAAGACAGAGACAGATTTGTGCTTTCAAAAGGACATACAGCACCTGCTCTTTATACTGCACTTGCACTTAAAGGCTTTTTCCCTCTTGAATTAATCAAGACTCTCAGAAAGCCTGATTCAATTCTTCAGGGACATCCCAGTATGAGATATACACCCGGTGTTGATATGAGCACAGGCTCACTCGGTCAGGGTATCTCAGTTGCAGCAGGTATGGCTCTTGCTGCTAAGCTCAAGGGCAAGGACTACAATGTTTACACAATCCTCGGTGACGGTGAAATCGAAGAAGGTCAGGTATGGGAAGCAGCAATGTTTGCAGGCAACAGAAAGCTCAATAATCTTGTTGCTATCGTTGACTATAACAATCTTCAGATTGACGGCTCACTTGATGAGGTTAACTCACCTTATCCTATCAAAGAAAAATTTGAAGCATTTAACTGGAACGTAATTGAAATCTGCGGTCACTGCTTCGGACAGATTGAAGAAGCTTTCAAGAATGCAATGGTTCAGACAGACAAGCCTACCTGCATTGTTGCTAAGACTGTAAAGGGCAAAGGCGTTACATTTATGGAAAACAAGTGCGATTGGCACGGCTCAGCTCCTAACGCTGAACAGTACGCTGAGGCTATGGCTGAACTTGACAAGGCAATTGCCGAACTGGAGGTGTAATTATGGCTGATGTAATTAAATGTGCAACAAGAGATGCTTACGGTAAAGCTCTTAAAGAGCTTGGCGCAACAAGAGACGATGTTCTTGTTCTTGACGCCGACCTTGCAAAAGCAACAAAGACTATCACTTTCAAGAAGGATTTTCCTGATAAATTCATTGACTGCGGTATTGCTGAAAGCAATATGATGGGTATTGCTGCAGGTCTTGCAACATCAGGCTACACAGTGTTTGCTTCATCATTTGCTATGTTTGCTGCAGGCAGAGCTTTTGAACAG